>JASJEA010000003.1 GCA_030064935.1 Crocosphaera sp.
AGAACCTCCATTTCTCCCAAAAAATCACCTTTACCTAGAATTTCCAGGACGCTTTCCTGATGACCATAGCGAGAACGGACTTTAACCCAACCAGATGCGATAAAGTAAACCCCCTTTCCCCAGTCATTTTCTTTGATAATTTCTTCATTTTGAGCATAATTTTCTTCGTCGATAATAGATAATATCCATTCTAGGGTTTCCGGATTAGCTACACTAAATAGGGGAAATAGCTCAACAATTGTTTGGGTTTCCATCAAAGGGGTTTTAGAACAGAACTAAATAAGAGTTTAAGAAATATTAAGGGATTGAATTTTACTTATGGTTCAATCATTCCCCTTAATAGTAAACCCCCTACCGACTTTAAGTCTAGGGGTAGGACAAATTTAGAATTAGGAATAAAGAAAGAATTAAATTTTAGATTCCACATTTGCCTTACAATGCCTCTAGTGCCATTCACTTGATGTTGCTCCCTATGGATGTTAAAGCTGCCGTTGCCTTAGAAGCCAAAAAACCTCTTAGTATAGAAACCGTACAACTCCAAGGACCTCAAGAAGGAGAGGTCTTAGTAGAAATTAAAGCAACAGGGATTTGTCACACCGATGCTTATACCCTCTCAGGAAAAGATCCAGAAGGTTTGTTTCCAGCGATTTTAGGCCATGAAGGGGCTGGTGTTGTGGTAGAAGTGGGGGAGGGGGTTAAAAGTCTAAAAAAAGGGGATCATGTCATTCCTCTCTACATTCCCGAATGTCGTCAATGTGAATATTGTTTGAGTTTTAAAACTAATCTTTGCCAAGCAGTACGAGCAACTCAGGGACGAGGTTTAATGCCAGACGGAACCAGTCGCTTTTCTTTGGGGGGCCGTGAACTTTTCCACTACATGGGAACTTCTACCTTTGCTAGTTATACCGTTGTTCCTGAAATTGCCCTCGCTAAAATAAGAGAAGATGCCCCCTTTGATAAGGTTTGTTATATTGGCTGTGGTGTGACAACTGGGATTGGGGCTGTAATTAATACAGCTAAAGTGGAACCTGGATCTAAGGTTGTGGTTTTTGGCTTGGGAGGTATTGGCCTAAACGTTATTCAAGGGGCAAGAATGGTTGGGGCTGATATGATCGTCGGGGTGGATATTAACCCCAAAAAACGCACCCTAGCTGAGAAGTTTGGCATGACCCATTTTGTTAACCCTGAAGAGGTAGAAGGGGATCTACTGGCTTGTTTGGTTGATTTGACTAAAGGTGGGGCTGACTATAGTTTTGAATGTATTGGCAATGTTAAGGTGATGCGACAAGCCTTAGAATGTTGTCATAAGGGCTGGGGCGTTTCTGTGATTATCGGCGTGGCCGGATCTGGTGAAGAGATTAGGACCCGCCCTTTTCAGTTAGTTACCGGACGAGTGTGGAAAGGAACAGCTTTTGGTGGAGCTAAAGGTCGCACTGATGTACCAAAAATTGTGGACTGGTATATGGAGGGGAAAATTAATATTGACGACTTAATTACCCATGTCATGCCCTTGGAAAAAATTAATGATGCTTTTGATTTGATGCACCAAGGAGAATCCATTAGGAGTGTGATTACATTCTAACCTATTAATTGTTATATTATCTGGGAGATTAAAACAACAATTTGGGAATTTTCATGGCTAGAAAGTATCATGTTTACGGTGTCGGTAATGCGTTAGTTGATATGGAGTTTCAAGTTACCCCTGAGTTACTACAAGACTTAAACATCGATAAAGGGGTGATGACTCTAGTAGATGAAGTTCGTCAAGGGGAAATTATTGCTAAATTTAACGGCAACCTTTGTAAGCAAAGTGGCGGCGGTTCTGCTGCTAATACAATGGTGGCTTTAAGTCAGTTTGGAGCTAAGGGTTTTTATTCTTGTAAAGTGGCTAAGGATGAGGCTGGGTTTTTCTATTTGGAGGATTTACAAAACTGTGGTTTAGATACTAATGTTCATGATGAAAAAGAGGTTGAAGGAACTACAGGAAAGTGTTTGGTTATGGTTACCCCCGATGCAGATCGGACTATGAATACATTTCTGGGTATTAGTGGCGGTTTATCAGAAGCTGAGTTGGTTCCTGAAGCGATCGCAGATTCTGAATACCTCTATATGGAAGGCTATTTAGTAACGTCTCCTACTGCTAAAGCAGCAGCTATTAAAGCAAGAGAAATGGCTGAGAATGCAGGAGTGAAAACGACGTTTTCTCTATCTGATCCCAATATGGTTGAATTTTTTAAAGAGGGATTATTAGATATTATTGGCTCTAACATTGATTTTCTTTTTGCTAACGAATCAGAAGCTTTGAAAATGGCGGAAACTGAAGATTTTTCTGATGCGATCGCTCACTTCAAAACCCTATCTAACGGGTTCGCTATTACTAGAGGATCACAGGGTTCCGTTATCTATGATGGTCAAGAATTAATTCAAATTACTCCCTATCCTGTGGAAGCTGTTGATACTGTAGGTGCAGGAGATATGTTTGCTGGAGCTTTTTTGTATGGCATAACTCATGGCATGAGTTATGCGAAAGCTGGAGATTTAGCTTCCCGTGCTTCTTCTCGTATTGTTACCTCTTATGGACCTCGTTTAGAAACGGAAACTTTGCAAAAACTACTTAATGCTTAAAGTCTAAATTATCAGTCCTACTCAAGCATTTTTTCTTCCGAGGCTACGGCCTCGGTCTATATTGCTTAGGGTTTGACTAAAATTGATCTTATGGAGCAAAGTTATAATCGGCAAATTGATAATTTAGAAAACAAAAATAATCAGTTTTATTGTCATGATAGTACAAGATAACTTATAATAAAAAGTGGTCAAGAACAGGTAGAGATTATGTTAACCCAATTCCGAAAACATTATCCAAAAGGTAGTTTGATTAGTGAGTTATTAACCATCGATCATGGTAAGTATATAGTTAGAGTATTATTAGAAAACAATGGGGTAACATTAGGGACAGGATTAGCGGCAGATTATAAAATTGAAATAGCAGAAGATCGTGCCATAGAAAGAGCATTAAACCATCTTCAACTAGACAGTCATTCCCTTGAATTTTCCCCCAAAAGTGTTTCTCAATCTCCTCCTCATAGTCAAGAAGTAACTCACCCTATGAAAACCAAAAAAGTAACGGCTTCTCCTGCTGCCAAAAACGTCAAACCCGTTGCTACAAAAGAAATACTAAAAGAGCCGGAAATAGATCCCTTGCCTGTTGCCGAAATAGCGTCTGAAACGTCTAATCAATCATCTCAAAAACGAGTCAAAACATCAACGAATACCAAAAAAGCAAAGTCTATAGAACCAGAAATAGAAGAGAAACCTCTTCCCATTCCTGAAACTCCCCAAGCACTAGAAATAGAAGAGAAACCTCTTCCCATTCCTGAAACTCCCCAAGCACTAGAAATAGAAGAGAAACCTCTTCCCATTCCTGAAACTCCTCAAGCACCAGAAATAGAAGAGAAACCTCTTCCCATTCCTGAAACTCCCCAAGCACTAGAAACAGAAGAGAAACCTCTTCCCATTACCGAAACTCCCCAAGCACCAGAAGAAGAGGAATTGCTTGACTTTTCTGAAATTATTGCCCGTTCCAATGCTGAACTAAAAAGGTTACAATGGACAACGGAACAAGGAAGACAATACTTGATCAAAACTTATGGTAAGCGATCGCGTCAAGTCCTTTCTGATGAAGAGTTATTGGAATTTCTTCGCTATTTAGAAAGTCTTCCGACTCCTTCTTAACAGAAGTCAGAAGTTTCATCAACCTTACCTAATTCCCGGCACAAGGATCAGCCTTCCCGGCGCAAGGATCGACTTTCCCAGCACAAGGATCAGCTTTACTAGCGCAAGGATCGGCTTTCCCAGCACAAGGATCACCATCAACAACTCCACTCTTGCCGGCACAAGGATCAGTTTGGCCTGCACAGGGGTTGCCACAACCCACTACTAAACCCAAACTGAGTACGGAAGTTGTTGCCAACATGGTTAAATATTTTAGTTTCATGTTAAATAGCCCGTAATCTGTACGAAATCTTCGGTAATAATTATAAGAGAACTTCTCAAAAATAGCTTGAAAATTCCTGAAGAATTATAAGTGTCTATGAATTGCCAAGATTGGTTAGTAACAAATGAAGGTGTCTGTGAGCCATGTTCCTTAGCTCAGGACTGGGAATGGACAGATAAAACCTACCGTCTTTATCGATTTTTAACAGATATAGAGGATATTTTGGCTCAAAACCAAGATGAGGAGCAAATTCTCCTCAAAATTCGTCCTTTAGTCCGTCGTTTATTAACCAGCTCTTATTGGATACAGGGGGAATATACATGGCCCGATTCTCAACAAGGATGGTCAGTTTTAAATTTATATGATGAAATGAATTTTCCCTTAACGATTCAAATGGTTGTTTGGTTACCCGGACAAGTTTCTAAAATTCATAATCATGGAACTTGGGGGATTGTTGCGGTAATCGATGGGAAAGAAAAAAATACGTTTTGGCAAAGAGATCCCATAACGTCTGATCGTATTCATAAGGTTGGGGAAAAAACGATTTGTTCTGGGGATATCATTAGTTTTACAAATTCAGCTATTCACTCCATTGAAGTCCTAGGAGAAGAACCTGTTATTAGTTTTAATATTTATGGCGAAACGAATTATAAACAACGATGGAAATTTGATACTAGCAATCACACAGCAAAAAATTTTTAATCGGATTGTTGAAAAATAATCTCAAACTTGCCCTAATTGTAATACCCAAACAGGCAAAAAGAATCTATCTGATAGAGTTCATAATTGTTCTGATTTTGGGTGTCAAAGAAATCTTGATGTAGCAACACCAAAACTCAAAAAGAGAAGAATTACACCTAAAAGAGCATCCAATGCACCTGCTATTTTAATATAGCGTTGTAGAAAGTCATCAGACCAATGTTTAACAAAATTGGCCCAGTCAGGAAACAGAAGATATAAAACGCATTTAACAGTGATTAACCATCCTAAAACAGTAATGACAACCGTCCAGTTGGCAACCCAAATATTATGTATAAAAACAACAATTAACCCCCAAGGAAGAAATAAAAGTGACCACATCATCAACCAACTTTTATTACTTAGAAGTTCTTGAATTAAATCTCTCCAAACCGCACTCTGAAATAGATAGGACAAACCCGTTATTATCAAGAACGTGGCGAAAACTTGTTCAATAACTAAACTCATAACAAACCCCCTTCATGACATATTAATTAACAGGGAAGGCTTGAAGTCGATTTATGACTTTTTTCTGCTTTCTATGTCCATTATAGTTCATGTATCGAAAACAAGGGAAGCCGAGGCGTTACTTGAAACATCTCATAACTTGAGCAAAAGTCGTGTCTTAAGTTAGGATTCAGAGGCGGCGGCTGTTTCTTTTTCCCGCTTTACCCGACGAATGGGTAAATTAGCAATTAAAGCTGTCATTCGTTGATCGCTTTCGAGGGAAAATTCCATTTCCTCAGGATCAATATCCACATAACGGTTAACTACTGTTAGGATCTCTTTGCGCATTTCTTCAATCATCTCAGGGTTTAAACCAGCGCGATCGTGGGCAATAATAAATTTAAGACGATGTTTAGCTGCTTCACCGCTTTTCGTAGGGGTTTTCCAAGGAAACAATTTTTCAAGAAGATCAAGAATCATGGGTTTAGAGTATGAATAAAAGGTTTACTTTTTGAAAATACTGAGAAGACGAGTAATCAGGTTATCATCAGCCGCCATAAAATCGAGGAATGGAATATCTTGGCCGTTTAATCTTTGGGCAATATTGGTAAAGGACATTCCTGGCAAGGAAGGGGTTTCTTCTAACACTAAAGGTTCCCCTTTGTTCGTAGAGATAATGATACGTTCATCATCAGGAACAATACCCAACAAAGGAACTACCAATAAATCTAAAATATCCTCCACCCCAATCATTTGATTGAGTTGAATCATTTTTGGTTTAATACGGTTAACAATGAGATGAATTTTTTTGATATCTTCACTTTCTAATAAACCTACCACTCTGTCAGCATCCCTTACAGCAGCCATTTCTGGGGTGGTGACAATAATCGCCTCTTGGGCGGGACAAATAGCATTACGAAAACCCATTTCGATCCCAGCCGGACTATCAATAAAGATAAAGTCAAACTGTTTATCCAACTCAGTCACTAGCTTTTTCATATCATCAGGGCTAATGGCTTCCTTGGTGCGGTTTTGGGCTGCTGGTAATAGCATTAAATTGGGCTGACGTTTATCTTTAACCAAAGCCTTATCAATAGAACATTCCCCAGATAACACATCAATGGCAGTATAAACGACCCTTTGTTCGAGTCCCAAGAGTAAATCTAAGTTCCTTAAGCCAAAATCAGCATCCACCAAAGCAATTTTAAACCCTAAACGGGCGATAGCAGATCCCAGATTGGCTGTAATGGTAGTTTTGCCCACGCCCCCTTTTCCAGAGGTAATTACAATAACACGACTCATAATTTAAAACTCAATTATCCAAATAGATCGCAAGTTAACTATTATGCAGGATTAGGGGTTATTTTTTCACTCCATCCCTTATCCTTAGCAGCGAATGTATGGGTTTTATTAAAATTGAGAGCAGACTTAAGACGAATTCCTTCCGTGGTTAAATAGGCCACTTCCGACTCAAATACCTCTGGACTGTTCTCAGGCGGGCGAGCTACCGCTTCCCCAATCCTTAACTGGGTGGGCTGCATCCGCAACGCCATAATACAACATTCTGGGTTCCCTTTTGCTCCTGCATGAGCAATCCCTCGTAAATGTCCCCAAACGATAATATCTCCATCTGCAATCACTTCTCCTCCTGGATTCACATCTCCTTGAATGATAACGGTTCCTGGGTGACGAATAGCCACACCTGATCGCACAGTAGTTTTGAGATAGAGGGGTTCGGTGAGGTTGTTAGGGCTTGGGGTATCAGTGGGGAAGAGTTCCCGTTTTTGGGTTTCTTGTTCGACGGAATAGCCTGCGGTGGCTGCGGTGATGGCAGTTTGACGGCGAGTGGTAAAGACGCGAGTCAGTTTTAAGTCTGCCGCCTCTAAGGTTTCCCCGATATGGTGGAACTGGCGACTATCTAGGAGACGGTTTTCTACTAACAAATGAACAGGGGTTCCTGGTGTCCAAGTTCCTTTATGATGATTAAGACAGTATTTTAAATCCTGTAGGAGTTCTACCCAGTCTTTGTTTGCGTCTTTAGCTTCGCTGTCTGGCAAGATCAGTAACAGTTTTTTGCCCGCCCGTTTGAGATGTACTTGGGAATAGGGTTTGGAGGCATTGGGGTTAAGGTTGAGGGGAGACGTGGTTGACTCAGGATTCATAGACGTAAATCTTCAGACAAGCTTAAAGTTAAGCTTAACATTATTGCTACAAAACAGGTGGTAGATAAGACGAATACTGAACTTTTCCTATTCCACAACTACTTAAGTTTGAGTTTGAAAAACGTTCCAAATCCTAGGGCTGTTGCGACACCAAGTACGGTTAAAGGTTCTGGTATAGTATGAGAATTGGGTGATAAATCATCATCTAGTACCGCCGTCCATGTTCCTGCCAAAAAATTATTAGTATCTAAGACTTGTTTCCACCCTCCCCCATTTTCTCCATTGATAGCTAGAAAATTCTCATTAAAAAATTGATCGCCAAAAAACCATTGGTCTCCTATAAATATTCCCGATCGACCTGCGATCGCTCCCATGACGGTACCGGGTTGATTCTCATCCTCCTCATGCCACCACAGTTGTCCCGCTCGGTCATTCAATCCCCATATCGTTCCCAATATATTAGCTGAAAAATCAGTCAATTCAGTCTCCACAAAAAAGCCATTCATTTCATTGCACGAATTCCCGAATGGAATTTCTTGAATACAGGTACTGGTACTGAGATCGTAACTAAATCCACCATCACCAATTTTTACACCTGAGTTATCGAAAAAGTTGAGGTTATAGCTTATATTTTGAGCAGAAGATGGATTAATCTCCCCAATCACGCCACCAAGGACAATAGCAGTCATTAATAGAACTTTAGGTACGTAAGACTTCATGGCAAACTATCAGATAAATTTAAGTAGATTTGACTAGACAACAATCTAACCTAAGTAAATACCGATCGTCATCCCCCTATCATAAAATTTATCAAACCCATTTAGTTAGCCCCTAAAATTTCCCCATTTTCTCCTAGAAGGGGGTAACTTTCTCCTTTTTCTTGAGATCGTTTGGCTATTTCTGGATAAGTCCATTCAAACAGGATTTGATTATATCTTTGAACATCTAATCGAGTTGTATCATACATTTTTTTTGCTAACCGTTGACGTTGTGCCTCAAATAAAATAACGGCAGCAGCAACGGAAACGTTTAAAGATTGCACCATTCCTAACATGGGAATGATAATATGTCCGTCGACTAAATTGGCTGCTTTTTCGCTAACTCCCCATTTTTCTGCTCCTAATAATATAGCCGTTGGTTGAGTATAATCTATTTCTCGGTAGTCAAACGATTTCTCGGTAAAATGGGCTGCATATATCTTAAAATCCTTACTTTTTAGATGAGTTATGGCTGTTTCTGTATTAGCATGGGTATGAAGAAATACCCATTTATCACTACCCTGAGCAACTTGAGAAAAGGTTGGAAATTCATCGGTTGTGTTGATAGTATGAACCTCTAAGATGCCAACAGCATCACAAGTCCGAATAATAGCTGATAAGTTATGGGGTTTGTGAACATCTTCCGTTAATACAGTTAAATCGGGTTGTCGTTTTTCAAGAACTTGTTTGATACGATGATAGCGTCTGGGAAGCACATTCATGAAGTTAGCAGTTATTTTTCTAACGAAGATTGATGTCTTGCTTCAAAAAAAAATCACTTTTTAAAGCTAGTTTTTATCCTTTATTATTTCGATATAATTTAGGAGTAAATATGAATCAATTTTCACTCATATTTACATCATTTTATCATGATATTGTCTTTTTTATTTTAAAATTTTGTAAAATACTTATGATACAATAAAGATAAACTATATGATAAGACTATGAATAATTTTGATTGGATTGTTATTGGTGGTGGGATTACGGGTTCAATCCTAAGTTATGAATTAGCTAAAAAGGGATTAAATGTTTTACTCTTAGAAAAAAATCCCAACTACCATAATGCAACTCGTTACAGTTATGGAGGTGTTGCTTATTGGTCTGGAACTGATGAATTTTCTCTCAATTTATGTCAAGAAAGCAAAAAAAATTATGAGCATTTATCAGAGGAGTTAGAACAAGATATTGAGTTTCGAGAACTTGATTTGATGTTAACTATACCAGTAGAAAAAGATCCTCAATTAATCGCCAAAAATTATGATAAATTTGCCATAACACCTAACTTATTAACTCCCAAAGAAGCCTTGGAAATTGAACCTCTCTTAAATCAAAATGCTATTTCAGGGGTTCTCAAATTACCTCATGGCAATCTCCATCCCCAAAAAACCAATGATGCTTATCAACAAGGATTTTTAAGATTAGGTGGAACCAGAAAATATGAAGAAGTAACTACATTATTAGGTAAAAATCAAACCATAATAGGAGTTCAAACCAATCAAAACAAATATTATGCTAAAAATACAGTAATTTGTGCAGGAGGATTAAGTCGTTTCTTATTAAACAAGATGGATATTGCCTTGAATATATATTTTACTCATTCTCAATTAATCATAACGCCTCCAGTAGAGATTAAGTTAAAAAGTTTAGTGATGCCGGCTATTTTAAACCGTATTAATATCGAAGAAAAATCAGGAGATTCTACTTTTAAAAATTTATGGAATGCTCCCAGTGATGAAGTTATAGATGATGTCATGGAAGTGGGAGCGATTCAATTTTTAGATGGCAGTTTTTGTTTAGGTCAAATTAGTAAAATAAAAACTAATCCTTGGGCAAGTAATAATGATAATTTAGATGAAAAAATAATACGTGAAGGAATAGGTAAAGTGCTTCCTACATTGCAGGATTTACCTGGAAAATTACACCATTGTTTAGTCGCTTTTTCTGCTGATACTAACTTTTTAGTCGGCAAAATAAATCATTTTACAGGGCTGCATTTATTCTCAGGATTTACTAGCACTTTTATTTTTGCTCCTCCTTTGGCTAAACGTTTTGCTAGTTGGGCAACAGAAGATTATCAAAAAATGCCATCCTTATCGTCTTGAGTTTGCAGTTTGGTAAGACTCCAAGTATTATCATCTGGGTTGATTTTTCTGAGTTGATAATGATTAGTCGATTGTTGTCCCCTCAAAATGAAATCCCAATAGAAAACCTGAATCATCAGGGGTTGATAATAACCAAAATCAATCCTTTGTATTTTTCCTCTTCCTCCACTGATATCTCCTTCATAAGTGAGATAAAATAAGCGATGATCTTGGATTTTATGAACTGAAATTGTCTGTTTTTCTACAATTTCAGAAAGAGGAATTTCTAATTGCCATGTAGCTAGGGCATCACCATCATCAAGCATTAAATCATAATGGGGGCTTTTGTAATCAGTGTGAAAATGAAAAACAAATGGTTTTAACATAAACTGTAAAGTGAAGAAATTATCTGAATCAATACAATAGATAAGGGTGGGGCTTGAAGTCTTGATTTTTTGCTCAAATTGTCGAAAAAGTCTTACACTAAAATCATATTCATCTCTTTAAAAATTCTTATTACATAGATTTAACCTTGAACAATTGCAGCAAACTATTTTAGAAAATAACGATTTTTATGACCCTATATTCCTTTGAAGACAAATATCGGCGTTTACAACAAGAATTATTGGCTGGGGCAATCGCTTTAGGATGTGTTTTTTTCCTAGGAACTCTCTGGTATTGGGCACTGGAAGATTGGACCCTCATCGAAGCCGCTTATATGACCATGATAACCCTATCAACAGTAGGGTTTTCAGAAGTTCGTACCCTGGATGATGAGTCCAGAGTGTTCACTATGGTTTTAATTTTAATGGGAGTGATTACCATTGGTTATATTGTTAATCGTTTAACCGAAGCCTTAATTCAAGGTTATTTTCAAGAAGGAATCAGACAAAGACAGGAGAGACGCTTGATAGACACCTTAGAACACCATTGTATCGTTTGCGGTTATGGGCGCACTGCCAGACAAGTGGCTCTAGAATTTACTGCCGAAGACGTTCCCTTTGTCATTATTGACTCTCGCCCTGAACAAGTAGCAGAAGCTAAACAATTAGGCTATATCGTTATTCAAGGGGATGCAACCCTAGATGAATGTTTGATCAACGCAAAAGTTGATAAAGCAGTTTGTTTAGTCTCTGCTTTAACCTCTGATGCAGAAAATCTCTACACTGTTCTCTCCGCCAAAACCCTCAACCCGAAAATTCGAGCGATCGCCCGTGCCAGTACAGAAGAAGCGGTATTAAAGCTACAACGGGCGGGGGCTGATGCGGTTGTATCCCCCTACATTACTGGGGGGAAAAGGCTGGCAGCCGCAGCCTTAAGACCGCAAGTTATGGACTTTGTGGATGGAATTTTAACTGGTAGCGATCGCACCTTTTACATGGAGGAATTTCTCCTTGATCCCAAGTTTTGTCCTTGTGTGGGACAAACTCTAAGCGAAGCGAGATTAAGGTTACAGTCAGGGGCATTAGTGTTGGCTATTCGTCGTTCTGATGGTACTTTAATCGGAGGACCCACTGGAGAAACGGAGTTAATGGCGGGAGACTTGTTAATTTGCATGGGAACCCCTGAACAACTACGACAACTCAATCAGATTTTAGGACCGATTACCCCTTCTCCGGCATTGCGGCCACCGAGACATTAGATCACCCCAGAATCAACCAATTGGGTGAACCGCCGACGGCTTCGAGTGGTAGAATGGTTGGTAATACGCATTGTTAAGTCAGGAAATTCAATTTGGTGTTATCATCCATCATTGCCGATTTTCGTATCATCTTCGACCGTGATCCCGCAGCCCGCAATTGGCTGGAGGTTCTTTTCTGTTATCCCGGATTGCAGGCGATTATGCTGCATCGTGTTGCCCATCGCATCTATAGTATAGGGATTCCTTTTTTCCCTCGTTTGATCGCTCATGTGGCTCGTTTTTTTACCGGGGTCGAAATTCATCCAGGGGCTAAAATTGGCACTGGAGTCTTTATCGATCACGGTATGGGTGTGGTTATTGGTGAAACGGCTGAAGTCGGGGACTACAGTTTAATCTACCAAGGTGTCACCCTTGGGGGAACGGGAAAAGAAAGCGGTAAACGTCATCCTAGCCTCGGTAAAAATGTGGTTGTGGGCGCAGGGGCAAAAGTGCTGGGTAATCTTAATATTGGTAATAATGTTAGGATTGGCGCAGGTTCTGTGGTCTTACGAAACGTTCCTTCTGATTGTACGGTAGTGGGCATTCCTGGGCGTATTGTTCATCAGTCTGGGGTGAAAGTCAATCCTCTAGAACATGGAAACCTACCTGACTCAGAGGCTAAAGTTATTCGCTTATTGTTAGATAGAATTGATGCTTTAGAACAAAAAGTTCAGGTTTTACAGGAAGATAAAGTAAAACAAAGGGAATTAGCTGTTGGTGGAGTTTCTAGTTCTGATGATAATGATAGCCAACGTTGCTATTTAAAAGATAAAGAGATTGAGGAGTTCTTAGGCGGAACTATGTGAGCTTCTAGAATTAATTATGTTCGATTGTAGAGAACGACTGCCGTTGAACAAAATTGTCTCCCTAACCCCGTCTAAAGTTTTCAATTTAGATGGGGTTAGGGAATCAGTAAATAAAGACGAAGCATCCTTATTGTCGCTTTTCTGGGTTCTGCACAGCACATATTCTATAAGTTTTTCTAAATACTTTAAAGACCCAAAATACACGATTGACTAAAAAAGCGGGGAAAGTCACAGAACCATAGAATAACTTCATCTAGATGAGTAAATCATTCCATTGTTCCACGACTTTCCCAAAATGCTAATACTAGGCCAAAGAGGAGTTAAGATTAACGACGGGGAACCCTGGACATATAATCAAGGTTTCCAGTAGATACTCTGGGGGTAGTGTTGCCTTTGGCACTAGGAAGACTACGAGCAGCATTTAAAAAATTGGCAGGATCGCCAGCTTTGGGCTGTTGCTCTTGGGGAATAAAACGACGGATTTCGTTTTGCCATATAATTTGAGGGAAGCCCAAAACACCACGATAATAGTCATCATAACGGGGAGATTTAATATTAAAGGGTAATTCCCCTCGATCCCTTCCGGGAAGGCTGCGACGACGTTGATAAGGAACCGTATCATAACCGAAGTTTTCTAGATACTCCTCGCTATTGAGTAACTCATCAATAAAACCACCATACCCTTTAGTCCCAACTATGATAGACCAACTGATTTTTTCATCTTCGCTGTAAACGTCACGGCCTAATATTCGTTGAACACATTGTTCTACAAAACGATAGTTACTATTTTTTTCGTAGAAGCTGGTGAGAAAAGTATTAGAAAGCAGTAACCCACGAATAAAGTCCCGCACGGTGATTTGTCCGTTACGAAGTTGAGACTCTAAAAAAGGTTCGCGATCCCACTTAAAAGCATGGAAAAAGATTTGACGATAAGCCGCTTCAATTAAAACACCCATGTCCCCAGGAGAGAGAACATTTTCACTGGTAAAAATGATAGGTTGCTCGTCTCCTGGTATAGTGTATCCTTCCACTCGCGCATTTTGAGTTTTAGGCGCGTAATCTAAAAGAGGAATAGCCAAGTTTGAACCTCCGTTTTTTTTACAAAGTCTTAAAAACTGTAATCCTAATCATAAGGGAGTTGGGGACAGTAGACAGTGGAATATTAACAATTGTTACAAGAAACATGAAAGAGATTATATCAAAACGCTGGAAAAGCCTGTCTTAAGAATTTATGATCATCAGATTTTCATCGAACTTAATGTTCTTCAACAGACATCTACATCTTTCAAATCAAGTTATTAATCAATGAACCTAAGGAAGTTGCTAACTCTCGCTCACGTATTTTTATGATAAATTATTAGGGTGGGACAAGTCCCTGCCACGTTAGCTCAGTTGGTAGAGCACATCACTCGTAATGATGGGGCCATCGGTTCAAGTCCGATACGTGGCTTCAAATCTTAAGTTTAGATTGAGTAGCAGGGGAATCTCTAGGATCAGGGACACTATACTTATATAGAGCTAACTTTAGGAGTCACTACACTGACACTCGTGCGACCTCACAAGCCCGTAAAAATCGATTTGAATCAAGAATATCCCTGCCCGTGTCGGCGGCGAGGGCATCTTTTGCCCATTGTCTTAACGGAAGCCTTTGGCTGCGATCGCTGTCAGCAAATCTTTGTGGTTGAGGAAAATGGCCAAACTATTGAACAGTTATCGTCTAGTTACCCCTATAAACGAATTTGGCGTTGGACTGGCTATCGTTGGTTAATCGTCCGACCTGGTTTAAGGGATGGCTATCTACCCATCATGACGGGCATGATGGTAGTAATATTAATTGGATGGTTTTTGCTGGCATTACAATCATCCTTAAGCCCAGGTGTAGTCATTGGTATGGCTATAGCGGGTTTGTTAGTGATTGTTCCAGCAATTATCTTCTGGTTGGCCTATCGATGTTAAGGCATATTTTATGACCCCAGAAAATTCCCCTAACTTGTTGTTAACCTCCATCGAGCGATCTTATGAGGCTTATCTGAGTTTAGAAACCAGCGATAGTCAAGATCGCTCTTTAGGTATTAAAGCAATGGCAACAGGACTTAATAATGCCTTTGATGCCATTCTCGAAGCCAATACCCTCGATCTCGAAATGAGTCGGGAAATGGCAGTTCCGGATATTCTCATCGATTGGTTAAAATTAACCCCTGAACGCTTAAGCAAAACCGTTGAAATTCTCCATTCTCTTGCCGAACTGCCAGATCCTATCCAACAGGTATTTAATGCGCCTTATCGTCTTAATACGGCGGGAACTTATTGTCAATTAATGCCCTTGGGAATCGTGGCTTTAGTCTATGAGACGTTTCCTGAGTTGGCTGCGATCGCCGCCGGTTTTTGTTTAAAAACCGGCAATAGTTTAATCTTACGAGGATGTAATGCTTCAACTCATTCTAATCAAATAATTGCTGATGTCTTACAATCTGCCCTTAAAGAAGTACAAATGCCTAGAGGATGTTTGGAAGTGCTTTCAGGGGAAAATGGCATTTCTATTCAAGATTTAGTTACTCAAGACCAATGTCTCAGTTTAGTCATTCCCTATGGTCGTCCTAGTTTGGTACAGCAGGTTACTCAATGGGCAACGGCCCCTGTGTTAAAGTCGGCTATGGGTAATTGTTATTTATATTGGTCTCCAACGGTTGATTTAGATATGGTTCGTTGGGTAATTTTAGATAGTCATCAAAGTGAACCTGATCCAGTAAATGCTATTGAAAAAGTATTGATTAGTCCAACCCATAAACCATCTGTTTTAGTCCGTTTATTTAATATTTTGCAAGAAAATGGTTTTGAATTAAGGGGTGATGAGACTTTGTCAACTGAATTTAAAGACTATTTGAAGCCTGTTAAATCATCAGAATGGAATACCCCCTATTTAAGTAAAATTATTACTTTTAAAGTGGTTCAAGACTTATCTGAAGGGATTACTTGGATTAATAAATATAGTAGTGGTCATGCGGATTCTTTGGTGACAGATTCTTATTTAGAGAGTCGACAATTTTCCACTGAGATAGATAGTGCTTTAGTTTATATTAATAGTTCTCCTCGTTTTGATCGTCATCCCAATCAAGGAGAGGCTACCTTTTTAGGGGTTTCTAATCAAAAAGGTCATTATCGGGGTTTAATTTCTCTCGAAACGTTTACTACTCTTAAACAAGTGGTTCAAGGTCAAGGAAAATAGTTGTTTTAAGCTATGTTATTCTTTTCTTCTAAACTTTGGGGGACATAGCGAAAACAGGGAATTTGAACTAAGGGCTGATTTAAAAAACCTCGTTGGGGATAATAATGAAAAAATTCTGAAACAAATGGCAAAAAACTAAAAATAAACCAAACCAGGAAAGTAACTATAATCAAACTACTTCGATAACTGATAGATAAGCTAGAAAGAATAATTTTCTGGATTGATTTCTGCTGAGAATGATTCAGCTTAGGAGAAAATTGAAATTTCTGTAAGTAAGCAATTTCTTCTTCATGTAAATCATCTTCAGTAATGATATTTTTCTGCCAAGTTTGAACTAACATTCCAGAATAAATACATCCAGCCATCATTTTTAGAACAAAAAATAAACCCAAACAAATTATTCCTGTCAAGAAATAATAATCATTCATCAATTCAAGAGCTTGTTGAGAATTAAGTTTTTCTAGGTTAGTATTTATCACAGGTAAAAATACAGGGATTATTTTAATAGTTAAAAGAATAAAACTACTAAATAAATAGCTGATAGCTAATACCAATAACTGTAATGGACGATGATAAATACCAATTTTTATTAACTTAAATGCAAAAAAAATACGCCAATCTTTCGTTAAGCTATAACGGGCTTGTGCTAAGGGAACATAAAACATGATAATAGTAAAAAGAACAGTTCCTAAAAATCCGATAGTCCCCCCCGTTGCTGATTCTTCATACATTTTATTAAAAGAAATATGCCAACCTGTATACCAAGCATAAACCCATAATAAACAAGGAAGAAATGTAAAATTCCAAGTTACTAAAATTCCTAAAAATCCAATTTTAAAATGCAGTTTTATTGAGTAGATAATACGATGTAACCATTTTAGTTGAGGATAATTAAGATATTTTATTCTCGAAGGATTTTCCCATAGTTTAGGATAAATATAGTTGCCTATATCTTGCTGATTATTCTTCTCTTGAATAATAAATTGATCCCATGTAACTGTTTTAGCGAGAGGAGATAACTGAAAAAGACGACGTTTAACTAAATAACCAACCCATCTATAAGTCCATCCGAGAAGAATAATACCTGTTAATAGATCTTGACTGAAAAAAGTAGCACCTAAAACAAGAAATATTAAGCTTAATGTTCGTTTAATCATCGTTTTACATGAATACCTCTTCTAAAATCTTCCCTTCTGCATAATCTGCATGAAACCCCATGATTTTTGCGATGGTTGGTGCAATATCAATTTGAGAAACTCGACGCTCAATGATTTGATTTTTCTTGATTCCTTTACCCCAAAACAGTGCAAAAATTTCATGAGCAGATTTTGAATTAAAATGATGTTGATAGGGAACCGCTAAGAATGGATTAGAATCCCTTCCACAGTCAGGCACAATACAAAATACTGTATTATCTCTATATTCTTGAGCAAGTTTTATAGTATTAACTAATCTTTTAATTCCTTGATCAATAATAGAAATTCCTAGAGTATAATGAGATTTATAACCCCAATGAACATAATCAGGATCATTATAATTAATCATTAGTAGTTTCGGTTTTAATCTTTGAATTGCCCATACTGCTAACTCTGTTAATAATCTATCACCTCTGGGATTAACTAAACCAGTTTCTCCATATATTTTGTGCCATTCTTCCCAAAATTGAGTTAACTTAAAAGGCTCAGATAATTCTTGATTGAGCCGATAGTTTTTTTGTTGTAATTTTTCCAATTCTTTTTGTTTCTTTTCCAAAACTTTATCACTCAATTGATTAGAAAGAATTTGTTTTTTTAACAGATGAATTTTAAAGCGATAAAGACTTAATACTTGAGAACGATAATTAACTCCAAATGAATGATGATTACTAAAGGAATAGAACTCCTCAGAAGTACGATCTTCTCCATTAATAATCAGAGTTTCTTCTTCTGGTATATGATATTGTTTTCTCAAATATTCAAATAGTGTAGGAACTGTCGGTTCAAAGCGATCGCTTAAAAATTTTTCTTCATATTTTTGATATTTTCCTGTTAAGATATATAGAGTTCCTTGTCCATGACTGGTGGTAACATTTTTGCTCTGCTCTAATTCCATATTAGAAAAAAGTGTCCCTTCTTTAGCTAAAATATGCCGCATAAAAGGTGCGGATGTCCCTTGAATATTAATGGTTTCTTGACGACGAACTCCCCCACCAAAACGAATAATAATAACTCTCGGTTGCTGATAAGAAAACTCTCTTTTTTTCACTAGATATTGACTAGATAAGGAGGGATTAACTAACAGTGATGTTATCCCTGCTGTACCTAATTTTAGAGTTCGACGACGATTAAATTTATGGTGTTCCATAGCCATGATTTTGATGATTTTCATAATATCTATTAAATCAATTAAACTATTGAAAAAGTTGTAACCATTTATTTATAATCAAAGGAATATTGAATTTTTGTTAGACACCACTCATGATTACAACCTATACTAGGGTATATAGTTTACTATTATTGAGCACAAAGAATCCAAATATAGCTCAAAGAATATTAGAAGAAAATCCTAAAGTTAATTTCTCTTTTTCTACTGTTTTAGAATATAAGGTTTAATTTTTACTAAAAATCTCTGATAAGAACTTCAATAAGAAATAATAACATGAATTATTCATTATTTAAACACGTCATTAAACTAATCATCATTTTCGCCTTAACTTTAAGCTTTATATTAACTTTACCAACCCGTAGTGTAGGACAAATTCCTCTCTTTACAGCACCGACAAAAAATCCCATGACTAAAACACCACCTTGGGATCTAAATCAGGCTTATACTTGTGGAAGATTTTGGTGTAGTAATGTTCATATTTATGATGATACTGCTAACTTAAGAAAGACTCTATTGACCCCAGAATTAACCGTAGCAGCCTTAAAAAAGCTAAATCAACCTCTAGAAGTTGCTCAAGAATTAGAGCAACGAGCAAAATTAATTCAAGGGGTTTTTAATAACATTATTCTTAATATTATTGAGCAAGAAACTATTGAGGAAGATGATTATCTAGAAGATAATCTTAAGTTTTGGTTGCCAAGACACTTGAAAAAATTGTTTCATTTTTCTCAAATCAAACCTTATCATCCTTGGACACCTAAAGTTGAAATTGGCATTAGAAATAACCACATAGTTATCTATACGCCCGAACAATTTGAGTTAGGCATTCCAGCCCAAACAATTGTTACAGTAACTTCAATAGATGCGAAAGCCAATAGGACAACTATTGATAAATTAGCAAAAACTTGGCAAGAAGCAATTCGTTTATCTTTCAGCACTGCTTTTTGGGGATATGAATTTGATCGGAAATATTTTGGTTTACGATGGGTTAGTGCAGCCATAATTTTAGTGATTACATTGCTTATTATAGGGTTAATTGAATTTGTCCGAACCTTCTTTAAAAAATATACTAATCACCTAAGACATGAACTGCAAAAACTAACTAAGGAAATGGCAGTTTATGGTGAAGCAATTGGTTCTAGTAATAATCGGATATCTGTTAATTTTGAGCAGGGTTCAGAACCATTAAATAACCAAAGGATTGAAAAACAGACAAATCCCCAAAAATCAATTACAAAAATTAAAGTTTTCTTTAAATTTTTTATAATTCCATATATTATTACTAGAAAACTAATTAAAAAAAATAAGTGGCTATATTCTACGTTAAAGTATTCTCAACAAAAGCTATTTTTAAGAAAGCAAACTTGGATTAAACAAAAGAGTAATTTTAGTAAATTGCTACTTAGTATATTGTTATTATTACAACTATTAACGATGGCTTTTGGCTTAACAATAATAATATTCATATTTCGATCAACTCGCTTTTTTTCAGTCTATCTTCTAGGAGAAACAACAATTTTAATTGTCTTCTGGATTAGCTTAATTTTAGTAGATAAAATCTTAGATTTTATTGTTGATTATAGTCTTAATCGTTGGGCAAATGAAGCCCAAATCATTAATCCAGAATCTAATCGCTATACCTTACGAATTAATACTTATTCTGTCACTCTTAAACAAGGGAAAAGTTTTGTTATTTTGGTTCTAGGATTTTATAGTAGTATCTGGTTAATAGGGTTTAATCCTTCTGTGTTAGCTGGGGCAGGAATTTTAACTGTTGCTATTGCTTTTCTGTCTCGAAATTTATTAGAAGATATGCTCAATGGGATCTTAATTTTATGGACCGATCGCTATGCTATTGGAGATGTGATTGATGTTAATGGTATGGGAGGATTAGTTGAAAATATTAATTTATTTGTCACTTCTTTACGGAATTTAGATGGACAAGTGATTGCTATTCCTAATAGTAAAATTTCCACAGTTATTAATCATACCAAAGATTGGTCCAGAGTTAATTTGACTATCAAAATTGCTTGGCATGAAAACATTAAAAAAGCCATAAAAATTATGATTCAAGTCGCTCATGAAATGCAAAATGAAGCAGAATGGAGTTATAAATTTCTTGAAGCTCTAGAAGTTTTAGGGGTTGATGAGGTTTCCCATGAAGGGATATTAATTCATATTTTAATTAAAACTAAACCTAGTGAACATTGGTCTGTTGGTAGAGAATTTCGCTTACGAGTTAAAGAAGCATTTGATAAGGAAAATATTACTTTAGGAATTCCTCATCACACAGTTTCTCTTATCAATAATTCTGATAATAATCAGAAATTATTATCTTATATAATACCCAAAGAAGATATTTAAATGGCCAACAATGGGGCAGCATTTAACAACTTTTTAGTATAAGAATGTTCGGGAGATTGAAATATATTTTCAGTTTCATTAATCTCTACTATTTTTCCTTGATTCATTACGGCAATACGATGACAGAAGAAACGCGCTACCCAAAGATCGTGAGTAATAAATAAATAGGTTAAATCAAAGTCATCTTTTAACTCTGACATTAACTCTAAAACTTGTGCTTGTACACTGGCATCTAACATACTAACGGGTTCATCACAAATGACTAATTTAGGTTTAGTAATTAATGCCCTCGCAATGGCAACTCGTTGTTGTTGTCCCCCTGATAACGCTTTTGGATAACGATTATAATAGTCTTCAACAGGGGTCAATTTTACTCTTTCTAGCATTCCAAATACTTCTTTTTTTGCTGATTCTCCCGTTACCAACTGATGAATAAATAAGGGATCAGCTATATTTTGTCCCACAGTCATTAAGGGGTTCAAACAAGCGTGAGGATCTTGAAAAATCATCTGTAGTTGACGACGTTTTAAGCGCATTTCTTTTTCAGTAAGTTGCGTTAAATCTTCTCCTAAAAAATTGATAGTTCCTGATGTAGCTTTTAATAACTGTAAAATGGTTCGGGATAGGGTACTCTTTCCACAACCAGACTCACCCACTAATCCTAAAATTTCTCCTGAATGTAACTCAAAACTGACATCATCTACCGCTTTAATAACTTCCGTTTCTTTAGAAAAAAATTGCTGTATAAAATTACCTTCTAAGGTAAAATATTGTTTTAAATTGCTGACATTCAATATGGGTTGTGTATTAGACTTCTTTGCTTCCCAAGTATCTGTATTGATGGTTTCTTCTTCTTCTTGAACGTGCAATGCAGCTTTTAATAAAGACTTGGTATATTCATGTTGGGGATGATGCAAAATATCACCCATTTTGCCCATTTCTACAATTTTACCTGTATTCATAACGGCCAAGCGATCGCAATATTCTCCAACCATTGCTAAGTCATGGGAAATTAATAATAAACCCATCTCTTCTTGTTCACATAGACGGGTTAATTCTTGCAAAATTTCCGCAGCAACTGTAACATCTAAAGCAGTAGTTGGTTCGTCTGCAATAATCATTTTTGGGTTTAATAATAATGCTAAGGCCATAGCTACCCGTTGTCGCATTCCACCACTAAACTCATGGGGATATTGTCCCCAACGGTTGGGAGGGATTTTAACTTTATCTAAGGTTTGAACTGCAACATTTTTCGCTTCTTTATGGGATAATTGTGGACGATGGGCTTGCAGGGTTTCTAAACAATGATCCCCAATAGTCATTAACGGATCTAGACGAGTCATAGGATCTTGAAACACTAACCCTACTACTTCCCCACGAAACTTCCTTAAAGATTCGGAGTTTAAACTGAAAATAGAATCACCCTGAAAGTGGATTTTTCCTTCTATTTGTGTTAGCTTTGGCAATAATCCGAGAACAGCACGACCGATTGTGGACTTACCACAACCAGACTCTCCTACTAAACCTAGTTTTTCCCCCTTATCTAAAGTAAAAGAAACTTCATCTACTGCCCAGGTTGTACCATGAGGGTATTGTATGCGCAACCTGTCAACACAAAATAAGGGTTGTCCGTTCATTTGTTAAATTTTTTATAGCTATATCAATGATTGCTAGTCTAACATTAGACAGCTAATTAAATATGACCTAAAAAGAAATGAAAGGAATACCATGTATTAGATATTTACGACAGAAATCTATAATTTCTTCTTCATGTTTAAGCTTACTTACCCTCTCTAAAAATCTTTCTAACTCTTCCATCCCAAAAACTCACGTCATTTCGCTTAAATGATACATCAGCCCCAGTTAAGTTAACTAGGGCTGATGTATCATAGGGTTTAATAATGGCTATTTATAGTTAGGGTCTTTATATCGGCTGACCCCATTTGAAACTGTCTACATAATTGCTTAAGTTTTACCAAAAGTTACATTTCTTAATTATTTCTTTATATTTAGTTTTTCATCTTTTTATGGCGTTTTATGAACTTATGTTTCGAGGACATCAAAGAAACCCCCAATTTTTGGGATATCCAGACTTCTAGATTGTGGATAGGATAGGAACGAGCGGCAACGGCGGGATCAACCATAGGCTCAACAAGGATAGTAAACATTCCCATTCGGTTCCCTGCCAAAACATCCGTAAAAAGGCGATCGCCCACCATAGCCACTTGAGGAATGGGAAGCTTCATCGCACGAATAGCCTTGCGTAGTTTGCGTCGAGAGGGTTTACCTGCACCAAACAGATAGGGTAAATCTAAAGAATTAGCAATGCGGCCAATACGGTTTTCGCTAAGATTGTTACTCACTAACCAAATGGGGGTTTGTTGTCGAATAGGGTTGATCCATTGTCGTAAATCTTCAGTAACATGGGCTTTTTTCAGAGGAACTAGAGTTTCATCTACATCTAAGACCAATCCCTTGATATGATAGTATTCAAGAATTTCTGGGCTTAAACCAAGAATTGTATCCCCTAAAATTAGATCAGGCTGTAAGAGTTTTGCCTTGGACATATACTGTATTAATTAATCAAAATTATCCATTATCGCTCCCTTCCATTCTAGTTGATGATGAGTCCTTCTCGTTTTTTACATTAATTTACCAAAATTTATCTATCTTTATTTTTAATAACAAAAGTACATTTTGCCGTCATAAAAATATACAAAAAAAAGTGGATCATTACCAATGAATGTAAATATACTTATTAAATAACAAGACAAGTAGTTATTGCTACAATTTGTCTGTCAATTATTGTTGTGATTTCGTTATTATTTACCTATGACAACCACCATACAAAGCCAAAATCTTTCCCTCTGGGAGCGGTTTTGTCAGTGGATAACTAGCACTAATAACCGCTTATATATTGGCTGGTTTGGCGTGATTCTTATCCCGACTTTATTAACCGCTACCATCTGCTTTATCATCGCCTTTATCGCTGCCCCTCCCGTTGACATCGATGGCATTCGTGAACCTGTTGCTGGCTCCCTGCTCTATGGAAACAATATTGTTTCCGGTGCAGTGGTCCCTTCGTCCAATGCTATTGGGTTACACTTTTATCCTATCTGGGAAGCAGCATCCCTAGATGAATGGTTGTACAACGGCGGTCCTTATCAGTTAGTCATTTTCCATTTTCTCATTGGTATTTTCTGCTGGATGGGAAGACAATGGGAACTGTCCTATCGTTTAGGAATGCGCCCCTGGATATGTGTTGCTTATAGCGCACCTGTGTCTGCCGCTACTGCTGTATTCTTAATCTATCCCATTGGACAAGGTTCCTTCTCTGATGGGATGCCTTTAGGTATCAGTGGAACCTTTAACTTCATGTTTGTGTTCCAGGCAGAACATAACATTCTTATGCACCCCTTCCATATGTTGGGTGTTGCTGGTGTCTTCGGTGGTGCCTTATTCTCTGCCATGCACGGAAGTTTAGTCACCTCTAGTTTAGTTCGTGAAACAACGGAAACTGAGTCCCAAAACTACGGTTATAAGTTTGGACAAGAAGAAGAAACCTATAACATTGTGGCTGCTCATGGTTACTTTGGTCGTTTAATCTTCCAGTATGCCTCCTTTAACAATAGTCGTGCCTTACACTTCTTCTTAGGAGCATGGCCAGTTATTGGTATTTGGTTTACTGCTATGGGAGTCTCCACCATGGCCTTTAATCTCAATGGATTTAACTTCAATCAATCTGTGTTAGATTCACAAGGTCGTGTCATTGGCACTTGGGCAGATGTTCTCAACCGTGCTGGTATTGGTATGGAAGTGATGCACGAGCGCAATGCTCATAACTTCCCCTTAGACTTAGCCAGTGGGGAACAAACCTTGATGGCTCGCAAATAAGCCTAAAGAATTGAAACTCCTTATCCAATTAAACCCCATCTAAAAGTAGATGGGGTTTAATTTTGTAATACTATAGCAGTACAAAGAAAGATTAGGATCTTATGGTAAGGTGGGCATTGCACACCCTACAAGGTTTTGCAATTTCATAAACGTCCTAACCATAATGCGTAGTGCTATAGCTCGGTTTTGCTACCCCTCTACCCCTCTGCTCTGCCCCTCTGCTCCTCAACTCCCTGTTAAAATGTAACAATCATAGCCCGTTTAAATAAACAATTCCTGGGGGATAAGATGCGGTTGATTTTAGTCTTTTTGATGTTGATAGCAAGCATCATTGTTTTGGTGCAAAATCAGCAAGCGATCGCTATTTACTTTTTGGGAACAGATACACAAACCGCTTTGTTTTCTCTAAAACTTCCCCTAGGACTTTGGGTAATACTCTTCACATTAGGAGGAATCCTAACCAGTCTCTTGATGCAAGGATTAACTCAGTTCCCTCGTCAAGCTGCACCCAAGCAAACAGGGAAATCACGTCCTCGTCCTCAAGATCCCCCCGAAACTCCTTATCAAAGACCTAAATCCAACACATCAGACTGGGAAAATCCTTTACCTCAAGAATGGGAAGATGTCCCCCCAGAGGATGATGATGATGAATGGGATATTGAAGAACCTCCTATCGAAAAAACAATCCCTCGTAAACCCTCTAGGGTTAAAGAAACGAAATCAGAGTTTGAAGTGCAGCAACCATCCCCCACAAAGGCATCTCAAGAAGGAACCGTTTATTCTTATACCTATCGAGAGTTGAGTGATCGTATCTCTGCCACTCCCCCTCAAGATCCCCCTAAGGTTGAAAAAGAAACT
The DNA here is from genome assembly GCA_030064935.1 of Crocosphaera sp. Taxonomy (GTDB): domain Bacteria; phylum Cyanobacteriota; class Cyanobacteriia; order Cyanobacteriales; family Microcystaceae; genus Crocosphaera. The sequence goes on from JASJEA010000003.1 coordinate 25,374, forward strand.
TCATCTTCATCTCCTAATCCCAATAAAAAGGTTTATGATGCAGATTATCGGGTTATCACGCCACCCTATCAACCACCACAAGAGTCCGAAGATGAGGATGATGAGAGTTGGATTTAAAAAACTTAAATTTTTAATAAAAATAGTTACCATTAATTAAATTGTTTATAGCATAGATAAATAATTTAGTGATCCCTTATATATATCAAAAGGTGTTCTATGAAATTCAACTGGTACCTATCCACAATTTTAGCAGGAATTATTTATCCCACATTAGCTTTATCTCAAAACCTGTCTTATCAGCAGGGTTCAACATTAAAAAACAATCTCAACCCTGAAAATAATGCCTTATTCCTATCTAATAGTATTGCTGAAGAAGAAAATAATTTTTCGTCTGACTTGAATATTTCCCAAACTCAACAGGAAAACCCTGAACCTAAAAAATTAGAAACAACCCCCACAGATACCACAGAAGCCTCTAACTCAGAAGCAACTGAAACAACGCCCAGAGAAAATTCTAACAGTTGTCAAACAGCCCCTCCCAAAGTTCAACATCCCTTTATACCCCCTGTAGCAATCACCGAAAATGAGACAGAAACCTCTGAAGAGAATGCTGCTGCATTATCTTTAGAAAAACCTGAATCTTCAGAAATTGAAGAGAATCAAAACACAGCAGAAAAAGAAGAAGAATTTACAGTTTCTCAAGCAGAAATTGATAATTATCCCATCTTAGCTAAAGCCGATTATTTTTATCGATGTGGTGATACTTTGTTAGCAGAAAGATTTTATCGAGAGGTTAAAGAACCCTTTGGAAATGAAGAAGAATTAAACAGAGAACTTTTAGCACAAGCTGTTTATGAGCCCCAATACTTATTACCAGGAGGTGCAGTTTACTGGAGACTTTATCAAGAAAGTTTAAAGGAAAGTGAAGTTTATGAAAGTAAACGAATTGCCCCCCTAAAATTGTTATCTCAAGACTACCCCGAATTTATTCCAGGACATATTAAATATGCCGAAATTTTGAAAGAAGATGAGCGTCATGAAGAAGCCCGAAAGGTTTTAGAAAATGCGGTGAACTTATATCCGAACGAAGCTCCAATAGTAAAAGCGAAAATAGAAGCAGATGAACAAGCAGAAAATTGGTTAGCCGCCTCCTTAACCGCTCGTCAATTCGCTGTCTTTAATCGGGAGCATTTTTTACACGATGAATTTAAACAATTAGCCGATATCAACTTAGAAAGATACCAAAGTGATCTCGAAGCACAAATGACCTGGAATATGGTAGGGAATGCCATTATGGGAGGCGTAGGCGCAGCATTAATGGGTAACGTTTTTGCCCCTCTTTCCACCCTGCAAACCAGCTATCTTTTGCTACAAGGAGAATCAGCCATTGGGGCAAATTACGCCGAAGGATTTAAAAACCGTCTCACCTTAATTGAAGATCCCGAAGTAACAGAATACATCAATGAAATAGGACAAAAATTAGCCAAAGTAGCCGGGAGAGATGAATTTGAATATGAGTTTTATGTAGTTATGGACGAGAATATCAACGCCTTTGCCCTGCCCGGAGGGAAAATATTTATCAATGCCGGAGCGATCGCCAGAACCGCCTCAGAAGCAGAAATTGCAGGGTTATTAGCCCATGAATTAGCCCATTCAGTGCTTTCTCATGGTTTCCAACAGATGACTCAAGGGGCCTTAACTAGCAGTGTTGTCGATTACATCCCCTACGTCGGAGGAATCGCCAGTAACCTAGCTATCTTAAGCTACAGTCGTGGCATGGAAGAACAAGCAGACGTTTTCGGAACTAGATTACTAGCCGCCACAGGTTACGCCGCAGACGGAGTTCGTAACCTCATGGTAGTGATAGATGATGAACACCAAAACCGTCCCCCTGCCTGGTTATCCACTCACCCCGATACCAGCGATCGGGTAAAATATATTGAAGCCGAAATTGTCCGCAACAACTTTAACCGCTTTGCGTATGAAGGAGTAGAAAGGCATCAAGAAATTCGGAAAAAAGTGCTTGACCTCTTAGCAGCCCATGAAGCAGAAGAAAAAGGGGAAAAAACCGAAGAAAAGCCAGAAAAAGAGCAAAGCTAATCAATTGAGGAGTCTGAGAAATTTGGGGAGATAGACTTAACTTCTCCCTGTAATCAATTAAATTGGCGATCGCCAGCTAGAGTGTTCCCTCTCTCGAACTGACTTTGTGATTGACGGCTTAATTGTTTTTCCTTCTCTGCTCCCGATGTCATACCAAATCCGCTTTAGAAAGTAGATAATCATATTAACAAGGCAGGGGAAGCAGGGGAAGCAGGGGGAGAAATAATATTAGTCTACGATAATGAGCGGATCTGGTATCAGATGAGGAACTTCCCCTAAAGCAAATCAGTCTATCCAGTTTGGATGTCTAGATGAAGCATATTTTTGCACAAGATAAACCCTACCGATTTCAAGAAAATCTGATAAGGTTGGGGAAGTTATTCTAAACTTGTTGAAAGGGGTTTCTCCAACTCCATGATATAGATTCAGTTATACATATCATTAACAAATTGTGAGGTTAGTTTTTATGAAATCATTAATCCGTTGGGGTGCGACTTTAGGCTTATTAGGAAGTACAGTTCTAACCTCTTGGTTCGGTCAAATACCTAAAGCTCTAGCATTGCCTCAAGAAGATGTTATACAACTTCTACAAGGTATCCCCGTTTTTACAATCATGACAGATGAAGGCAGTCTGTTAATTCGTACCCTAGAAGACAATCAGAACGTAACACGAGTTTTTATTAGTCAGCAGGATGCCAATACATTTCTAACAAATCTCAAAGCCAATCAACCGGATATTGGCAATAAAGTCAGGGTACAGCCTCTCCCCCTAGGGGAAGTGTATCGTTTCGCTTTGGCCAACAACACAGAGACTCAATCCCTTAAGTTTGCTTATATTCCTATGCAAAGTGCTGTAGAATCGGCTAAACAGGTGTTGAGTAATAATGGAGAAGAATATCAAGGAGGAGTTCCCTTATTCATATTGCAAGGAGGTCCTGAAAATAATTTCTTAACCATTCAACAAGATGATCAAGAAGTGATTCCTTTCTTTTTTGAAAAAGCTCACATTGAAAAGTTGGTTGAACAAATCAAGGAAAATCAGCCTGAAATTGCTTCTACGATGAAAATTAAAGTCGTTCCCTTAGAAAATATCATCGGCTTACTGCATACACAAGACGATGAGATGCTCAAACAAATACAGTTAATTCCTTCCCAAGAAACCCTTAAATTTATTCAAGAAGCCATTAAATCTCAGCAAAATCAAGGTCAATAAGCCCTTTATCCCATAAATTTAAACCCCAATATCCGTAGGAATCCCTATAGGATAAGTGCGAGAGTAGTTTATGTCCCCAGACGTTGACAGAAAAAAAGGGTTTCAAGCCTCCAACTTAAGGGAGCGGTAACTCTAAATTCGCACATTCTAAATTCTGATTGACTTTTGGGGATTTTAGCCATTTGTTATAGTGTTTGCAAAAAAGGCCATGAATAGTTTACTTCGTTGGAGTTTGACCCTAGGACTTATTATCAACCCTGTGACCAACCTAATTCTAATGCCAGTTGCCCCAGTATTGGCTTTACCTGAAGCTGATATTGTTAAGTTTTTAGGAGGAATTCCGGTCTATAGTATTCTCAATCAAGAAGGTTCTCCAATTGGACAACAAGTGGAAAATGGGAGTGTGGTAACTCCTGTGTTTATGAGTCGCACAGAGGCTAAGAATTTTTTAGACCGTTTACAAGAACAAGATCGTCAAGCGGCAAGGTCCTATAGTGTTAGGATGCTTCCTTTGAGTCGTATTTACGAAATTGCTAGAGGAACCTCAAATAGCTCAACTCGCTTATTTCTTGAGTTTATTCCCAGTGCTAAAGAGTTACAGGCGGCCCGTGAACTAACGAGAGAAAATGGTCAAAAATACCCAGGCAATGTTCCTTTATACATCGCTAAATTGGAATCTGATCAGTCTTACTTAACTATTAAACAAGATGAGGAAGACGTAGTTCCCCTCTTTTTTGAAAAAGCAACCGTCCAAAAATGGGTGGAAGTTGTTAGCAAAGCCCAACCCAATCTCGCTCCTAATATTAACATTCAGGTCATTTCTCTGAGTGGTTTAATTGCTAATTTGGAGAGGAATGATAATCCTTTATTAAGAAGTTTGCGGTTTTGGCCATCTCAGGAAATGCTAGAAATTATTCGTTCTAACTCTCAAGATCAATGAATTCCGTAACGGTTTCGGGACAAGCATTAGCACAATGGCGCAGTTGGGCTAAGCAGGCAGCCATAGCTGCTGATATCCCCGATGTTGAGGTAGACTGGCTGCTTCAAGCTATAATCCCCTTAGATAAGTTGTCTCTGCGTTTAGGGTTATTTCAAGAGCGATCGCAGATTTGTCTTCCCTATCCTTTATCAGAGTTAAGCCAATTATGGCAATGTCGCATTAAAGACAGAGTTCCTGTACAGTATCTAGTGGGAGCCACACCCTGGCGCAGATTTTCCTTGAAGGTTTCTCCCGATGTCTTGATTCCTCGCCCTGAAACGGAATTAATCATTGATTATGCTCTCAAAGCGGTCGAAAATTCCCCCAAACATTCTCTCATCTCAGGTAATTGGGTAGACCTCGGAACTGGTAGTGGAGCGATCGCCGTTGCTTTGGCCGATAGTTTACCTCAAGCCAGGATTCATGCAGTGGACAGTAGTGCAGTTGCTTTAACCATTGCCAAAGAAAATGCGCTCACCACAGGTTTTTCTTCTAGAATCGAGTTTTATCAAGGTTCCTGGTGGACTCCTCTCCATCATTTAAAGGGACAAGTCAGTGCAATGCTCTCTAACCCTCCTTACATTCCCACTGCTTTACTATCTCAACTGCAACCAGAGGTAAAAGAACATGAACCAGTCTTGGCTTTAGATGGGGGGGATGATGGTTTAGAAGCCATTAGATATTTAATTGATACCTCCCCCGATTATCTGGTTTCTGGAGGGGTTTTTTTGATTGAAATGATGGCTGATCAGGGAAAACAGGTATCACTCTTGTTAGAGGACTCGCCACACTATCATTGCATTGAGATTTTATCAGATTTAGCTGGACTTGACAGGTTTGCCTTAGCCTATCGTTGTTAAAGTCAGATATTGCACCTGCATCATAAAGTATTGGTGAGGATAGGGTGTAAGGTTTAGCACAACAACTCTCTTTGATGAGAATTACTTCTATCAATATTCCAACTAATCATCCCCTAATATTTCAGAACCCGACTCATCGATTGCTTTAATTGATTCCAAGTCTCTCCACAATGACTCCACTTTAAAGTACGTTTCCTGTAGAGGTAATTTGCCTCCTGAGTATAAATTCGCAATAAATCCAACTTTTTGAGCAAATTCTTGTAATTTAGCATGAAAAATCACTGCCTCATCAGTTACAGAGCCATGATAAGAAGAAACAGGATAAAGAAAATTGTCTTTGACATTCTGTAATTCGCTGTCCATAACTACTCTCCTATTAAGAATTATTATTAAAGCTTTATTGTATAAGATTTTTTTTTAATTTACATTTAACTTTAAGTTAATCTTAACTTGACATTTTTTATATTACAACAAAAACATTACCCCTACGCATTATATATTACGACTATGCTAGAGATATGAAAGGAATTATTGAATTAAAACAAAAAATGGACTATTTTTGCTTATATTAGAGCAAAATAAACCTAATTTTCCACTCAAATCAATTTTATTATCCCTTGAAGAATTAGAGTTTGAAGTAATAAAAGAGTAAACATTAACAAATTCTTAAGAAAAAAACTTATGTATACTCACATCTTGCACCTGATGTTGAAACCCCGATTTTTAGCAAAATGGCAACGAAATATTAGTATTATTGTTAGCTTTTCTGACAGGCTAAATCATATTTTATGTCTTCTAAATCGTTAGACTAGACTGTACAGTATGATTGTTTAGTCTAAACTCCAGTAATAAGAGAGTAGATTGATTTTGTCTCATTTTTATTTGAAGTAACTATAAGTATTCTTCTTTTTAGCTTTTTTATCTGAACTTTTTCGTTTTACTAATAAAAACCAACTATAATGGTTTTTGAATTGACCTTTTTTTATTAATTTCTAGTCTCTCCACTAAAATCAGTATCATGTTTACCGATGAGTATTTAAGGAAATGTAACTGTTACCATTTCCTGACTTTTATTTTGCTGAGTTTATCATCATTAACCTCAACTGTTTCTGTTGCCTTCCGCCAAGAGGTTACGATGCGAGGCTTCTCGGCGTTAAACTAACCATATTCGATAAAGTTCATAAAATTCATGTCTTTTGACATAAGTTCATTCAAGGCTTTTATAATATCAATATCAAATAAGCGTTTCAGCCATACCTGATGAAAGAAATGATTCAAACAGTAAACAGTCTCCAGTCTCCAGTCTCCAGGCTTATGATGCGCAACTCAGAGCCAAACAAAAATACGACTGAAATGACTGAAGTTGAACAAGTTTGGGAATTTTTGGAGCCATTATTTTTCAAAAGAGGAATTAGCTTGAATCCCCTTCAAAAAGAGATTATAAGATGTAGTTGGAATAACGAAATATATGATTCTCTTGAAGGCCTAGGATTTTCAGTCGGCTTTATCAAAAGGATTGTAGCTCCTGCTCTTTGGAAAAGTATAACGAGGGTTTTAAGAGAAGAGAAATTAATTAAAAATAATGATAAAGTACAAAAAAAGAATTTTAAACTTGTCATAGAGCCAATTATAAAATATGAAAAAAAGCAGGACTTTGTCGGATACACTATTGCCAATCGGTTTAAAATTTTAAGCCTAAATAAACGAGGAGAATTTGGTAATACTTATATAGGAGAAGATTTAGAACTCAACAATCAACGATGTTTTATAAAGCAATTAAGATTTAAGTCAAATACAGACATTCAAAAAAATTTTCAAAGAGAAGCAGGAGCTTTATATCAATTAGGTTGGCATCGTCAAATACCCGGACTATTGGCTCATTTTGAAGATGAAACCGGGTTCTTTTTAGTTCATCAATTTATTTCAGGAACTCCCTTAAACAATCAACTCTCAGAACATGAAACAAGTAGCCCTTGGAATGAAACTAAAGTTATTGAGTTAATTGGGCAGGTTTTAACCGTTCTAGACTTCATCCATAAAAGAAACATTATCCATCGCGATATTAAACCATCAAACCTAATAATCAAGCCTGACGGAGAGATCGTAATCATCAATTTTGGCTCCGTAAAAAATCTTGATAAGAATAACAATGATCGTACTTTTAAAGGTACAAGAGGATATATGGCACCGGAACAGATATATGGAATACCAACTCAAAGTAACGATTTATATTCCTTAGCCATGTTAGGAATACAAGCATTAACTGGATTACCTCCTCTTGATTTTAAGATTAATTATAAAAATGGGCAAATTATCTTGCCAAAACAAACGATCATTTCAAAGGAATTAAAAATGATTTTAGAGAAAATGGGACACTATGATTTTCAGCAGCGTTATCAATCAGTATCCGAAGTATTAAAAGACTTTAAAAAAATACTCTAATTATCTCTTTTGCCCCTAGTAATTTTGAATTTCCGCTAACAGGAGAAATACCATGGAAAATCTCAATAAAAAAGAAGTCTTTGAATTAAAGACAGTAGAGATTGTCGATGACAATAGAAACTTAATTTCAACCCTAGATCCAGTAGAGATTATCGATAACAATAGAAGTTTAATTTCAAATCTAGATCCGGGAGAAATTATGGATAATCGTTATGAAATTCTTGGACTTTTAGGAGACGGCAGTTTTGGGGCAGTTTATAAAGCTAAAGATAGAGAAAGGGACAATGAAACCGTCGTAATTAAGCGACTAAAAATCGAACTTCTTTCACCAGAATATGTTAAGGAAGCAAAAAGACTTTTTAGAAGAGAAGCTCAAACACTTGGGAGATTAAACGAATGTAATGGGATGACTCCTAGATTACTAGAAGATGTCGTCGAAAGTAATCATTCTTATTTAGTTATGGAACATATAGAGGGAGAAACCTTAGACAAACAAGAGTTCAAAACAGGACATAAACTTGAGGAGTCTGATGTTATTCAAACTCTCAAAGAATTATTAGAAATTCTTAAATGTATTCATAAAAAAGGTTTTGTCCATCGTGACATAAAACCTAATAATATTATCAGGAGAGAAAGTAACAATAAACTCACTTTAATTGACTTCGGTGGTGTCACAAAAGATTTAAACCTCAAAGAGTGTAAAACAAAACAAGTTCCCACGAGAATAGGAAATATTTACAGCGCACCTGAACAATGGAGAGGAAAAGCATATCCAAGCAGTGATATATATGCCCTAGGAATGATGGTTATACAAGGATTAACAGGTCAAGACCCTAACAAATATAGAGATGACAATACACACGAAATACTGTTAGATTCAATGCCGTCACAGGTGTCAGTATCTGAATCTTTTAAAAAAGTGATCCAAAGAATGACATTTGAATCACCTGACAAACGCTATCAGTCAGCAACAGAAGTATTAAGTGAAGTAAAAAAGATTCAAAATCTTAATAACGAGAACGATAAATTTATGTCTAGAAACCATTTTTTATGGGGGTTAGGGTTAGGATTAGGGTTGGGATTAGGGTTGGGGTTTTGCTTAGGAAATATTGAATTAAAAGGGAATTTATTTACCCTAGTAAATAGGAGTTATCCATTCTGCTCAGAGTTAATAAAGTCAGACGATAATATTAGTTGTGGAGACAAATTTCTATCAGGCGTAGCGAACTCAAAATCGGAAGTAAGTAAATTTGAAAAAAAGCGTGCAGTTGAAGCATTTAAGAAAGGAGAGATAGGCAAAGGGATTGAAGCATTAGAAAAATCACTCAAACAAGCTCCCAATGATCCAGAAGCATTAATTTACCTTAATAACTATCGATTAGTCTATGAGAAGAAGGATTACTATACTATTGCCGTAGCTGTGCCTTTGGGTAGGGATTCCATAGGAGGTAATGTAGGACAAGAAATGTTACGAGGAGTAGCACAATATCAAGACGAAGTTAATAAGAATGAATCTCTCAATTTTGGGCTACAAGTTATTATTGTTAATGATGAAAACAATCCCCAAACAGCATCAAAAAAAGCTTATAAATTGGGTCAAGAAAATAATATTTTAGGGGTCATTGGTCATTATACCACTGAAAGCACCTTAGATGCTTTGGAAGTATATAGAAAACATAAATTAGTCTTAATTTCTCCTACTAGCACAGGGATGAAGCTTTCTGATCATAGTCCCTATTTCTTTCGAGTTACTCCTAATACACACGACTATGCACAGAAATTATCTCAATATTTGGGGATAGAGACATCTATAAAAAGCGTAGCAGTGTTCTATAATCCTGATAGTGAGTATAGTAAATCTTTACGTAACCAATTTAGAATTCATTTTGATAATCAACAGGGCGATGTAGTTGAAGAGTTCGATTTATCCGATGCAAAATTTAATGCAGCCTCAAGTATAAAACGAGCAAAAGAAAAAGGAGCAAAAGCTTTTGCTATTTTCCCTGATGGGAAGATAGATGATGACACTTTTAATAACAGCTTAAATGTGATTAAAGAAAATAAAAATCAATATCCTATTATTGCGGGCAATGCACTTTATAGTCAAAAAATATTAAATCTAGGAAAATTATCTGAAGGATTAATGATGGCGGTGTCTTGGCATAAAACCAATGAGTATAATCCTCGTTTCCCGGAACGCGCTCACAAACGTTGGAAAGCCGATGTCAATTGGAGAAGTGCCAACAGTTATGATGCAGCTAAAACTTTATTTAAAGCTTTACAAGACAAACTAAATATGATGCGTGATCATGATTTACAAAAAACCGAAATCGTTGAAGTTTTAAGGCATCCTAACTTCGGTTTAGACGGAGCAACCGGATATATTCAATTTGACAATAAAGGAGATCGCAAAAACTCTAGCATTCAATTGATAACAGTCGTTAAAGATTCAATTGATGACAATTATCGTTTTGTTCCCATTAAATAATCGATTTCAAGGTTTCTGCTGAGTTTAGCAAAGGGCAGTTCGCTCATCAAGTCAAAATTTAGACTTTTTCAATAAATATAGGTTTTATCAAATATTTATTTCTTTTTTTATTTTTTTGATACTTTTTGTTGGTATAATCACTTAATTCTAGACTTTTAATTAATTATCAATATTCGATTTATCTCTTTTTTTGGGCTAAAAATATATGATTTTTATGTATTTACAATTAACCCCCAATAATGGATTATAGAACTAACAGATAATAGTTCATAAGCGAGGAAACTTATTATGATTCAAGTTCAACATATAAGTCGAGTGCTCATCCCTCTAATCAGCACTATTGTTATCGGAAAAATTTTAAAAGCTCAACCCACCTTCGCCATTACATTTGAAGAGACAAATCAAGGTTCTTTATCATTTTATAATCAAGGGGAATCTATCGGTAATGGTTCCTTTGAATACACTTCAAATCCTATTACTGGAACTTTTTTGACTTTTCCTGATGATGCTATTTTTACCCAAGATCCTAATCAATTTAATGATAATTTTCCTATAGATAGCTTTTCTATTAGTCTTGAGGATAATTTTCACTTAATCACTAATATACAAGCTCAAATATTAGGCTCTGAACTTAGTCCCATTTTTGACAATCAACTCATTTCAGGGAATTCCTTTAACACAGCCCTATTGTTTAATCCTCTTGATTCAGAATTCTTTATTCCTAATTCGGATCAAATATTTAGTATTGGCATCGGAGATGCCTTTAGTGGAACTTTATCAACCTTTGATGGATGGTTATTAACTGATAGTAATTCAGGAAATGCTGCCGATTTTCAAGTATTATTAAGTGATGATGGTCGTTTTTTTGGGTTTATTGTTGAATCTCCTGAATTTGGTGTTGGAGGTACTTGGACAGCACAAGCTGTTCCTGAACCCCTAACTACTTTGGGTGTGGGAACTGCTATAGCTTTTGGAGCAGGATTTAAGCGTCATCTAGGAAAATCTAAAAAGAAATAAACTCCAGTGTTTTTATTACGCACTCGCTTTATATTTTGGTCGCCATTCATCCCTAATCTTCTAAAAGTTAGGCATGAATGGCGACATCAGGATAAATAAACCGCAAATTGTCATTCATTGACGATGATTCCCGTTGCTATGATTATTGAATAACTTGGTCATGGGATCGATGCGAAACCCTGGGGCTGTATAATTTTCGGGTAAATAATCAGCAGGAATGGTGTTATGATTGCCATCACGAATAGCACTATAATGGGGGGATAAAATCTCGATATCAGCCTGGCTACATTTATCTTGAATATTTTGATGCAAATGAGAATAAATTTCTGCCATTTTAGTTGATTCATTAGTATAAGCATTAATCTCATAGCTAACATAAAAATCGTTTAACCCTGTTTGTAAAACAAAGGGAATAGGAGTTTTCAAAATATAGTGAGTTGATTGAGCAGCAGCAATTAAAACTTGATGAACTTTACGCCAAGGAACGTCATATCCTAGGGTAATAGTAGTATGTAAAATTAAGGGACGTTTTAAGTCTCTTTTCAAGGCACTATAATTAATCACATTACTGTTAATGATCACAGAGTTAGGAATAGTAATGACAACATTTTTAATAGTTCTAATGCGTGTTACTAATAAATCTTTTTCGAGAACATCTCCGATCGCATCACCAATTTTTACTCGATCAGATACTTGGAAAGCACGAGTATAAATCAAAACAAATCCTGATACCGTATTAGAAACAACTCCCGTTGAACCTAATGTAAATAAGAGAGCAACAAAAGCAGAGACACCTTTAAATGCAGGGGAATTAAACCCAGGTAAATAAGGAAAAGCAAACACAGCAGCTAACATCACTGTTAACCACGTTAACAGTCGATAAGTCGGTTGCGCCCATTCAGGATAAAAGCCAGCAAACTGTAAATTACCTTTTTCTATTTCAGTAAAAATAAATTTTAAAAATTGTAAAATATAATAAGTTAAGTAACCAATAACAGCCACAACAAAAATATTGGGTAAATACCCAACTAATCCACTAAAGACACTATTAATTGCTTTAAACAAATAGTTAAATAGTAAATTTCCAACTTGTCTGGTTTGAGGGAAAAAACCTAAAACAATAGGCAGAAATATATACAGAATAAAGAAAGTTAAGGTTAGGCGAATAATTTTAATTATAGTTTTAATGGTCTGGGTTAATTTCTCTGCTGATAAGAGTTCTAGATTTTTTATTCTGATGGAAGGAATTAATGTCCCTCGCCAAGTTTCAATACGACGATTAATATAAGGGAAAATAAAATCAAATATTTTCAGAATGAACAACAAAATTACTAAACTAATAATAGTACAAATAACGCCAATCACCCAATAAAAAGGACGACGTTCAATACGATAAGCTTTTAATGCCTTTTTTATAGTTTTTAAATATTCTTCGGCTAACTTTTTACTAGAAGTATCAGCAGCAACAGCATCATCTGCTGTCACTGTCATTAATGTTTTTTTGTTGAATAAAATAACAACAATATTACCTCGATCATCAAGATCAAATTTATCATCCCTGATTTCTAAGTTATTATCATTAGCAAGATTATGCAATCTCCTAGCGACAATATTTGCTCTTTCTTCTGCTGATAACGAACCATTATCAGTTTGAATAGTAAATAGATTGTTATGATTAAAAACAACAGAAAATCCCTCATCTTGGGAGACTGTATCTAAACCATAGCCTGGGAATAAAAAACTTTGTAACAACACCAAAAAAACCGTTATGATGCTGAGAATTATTTGATTTTTATAAAATTTAAAACAGTACCATTTCATCTGATGTATCCTAACCTAAAAATATTCGGGGTATCTAGAATCAGTCACCAATAAAGCCATTGTGCCTAATCTTTCTCAAAACGGATGAATTATTTTAGATTGATTTTATAAATAACTTGATCTTGCCCTCATTTTTAAAAAATTTAATTTGTTTTTATAATCTTTTGTGTTCCCAAGTAAATCTAAAGATGTTATAAAAATCATCCCTAAACATGGAGAAAACGTTTACAAAGGGAAGTGAGTCCGAAATAAATGTAAAGAAGCTTTAGCTGATTTCGTTATGACAACAATCATAGAACCTTTTCTCATATCACACTATTTTGCTCTACATATTCCTGATGGCTTTTTAAGTCCTTCTGTGAGCTTGTTTTGTTGGATTATCACCCTTGTTTTGATTGCTGTTTCCCTAAAAAGAGTTCAAAAAAACTATCAAGAAAGAACAGTGCCTTTAATGGGGGTTTGTGCCGCCTTTATTTTCGCTGCACAGATGATTAATTTTCCCATTCCTGGGGGAACATCAGGCCATTTAGTGGGAGGAACTCTGGCCGGTATTCTCTTGGGACCTTGGGCTGGAACTTTAGTGGTTAGCGTCGTTTTTATTGTTCAAGCTGTTTTGTTTCAAGATGGCGGTTTGACAGTATTGGGGGCTAATATCTTGAATATGGGATTATTAGGAACCTTTTGTGGATATTATCTCTATAAAGCAATTCGTTTTACCCTAAGTCGTCGTTCTTGGACAAGTATGGCAATTGCTACAGTAGTGGCATCTTGGTGCAGCGTGATGATCGCCGCTATTATGACAGCAGTACAGTTGGCCTTATCAGGAACCGTTGCTTTACCGGTTTCGGCGATCGCAATGGGCTCTTGGCACATTTTCATTGGCTTAGGGGAAGCTATTATTACCCTAATCTCCATAGGTTTTGTCTGGAGATCGCGTCCTGATCTTCTTTATGATCCACCTTTTTCTTTTCGTTTGGACCAGTAATCATCTAATAGGTTTCTAAAATGACAAATAATATTTCTAACAAGCATAATCGGGTATTTATTACCTTTGCACTCGGCATCTCTTTGATAATTGCCATTTTTGTCTCTCCTTTTGCCAGTTCTGATCCAGATGGATTAGATAGAGTTTCCCAAGACTTAGAATTTGAGGACAAAGCACTTGAAGATGCTCCTGCTAAAAAATTGCCCTTCTACAGCATCTTTGAAGAATATGCTTTGCGAGGGGTTCCTGAAGCTTTAGCGACTCCCTTGGCTGGTTTAGCCGGTACTGTGGCAACCTTTGGCATTGCTTGGGGAACAGGTAAATTATTGATTCGCCCTTCAGCCAAAAAAAATAATCAAAGGAGTGAAGAAAAAATTAAATTCTAGATTTGCTTCCATCTTGCCACACTCCAACTTAGGTGAGTTCGGAGTTATGGTTTTTTAAACTAGACAATGACGGTTTGAGACTGCTAATTTGAGTAATTTTTCCCCAAATTTCCTTAGATCGAACTCAGGTTAAATTATGTTGTTACATATCCATTCTTTTGTATACAAACACCAGGAACAACCTCAGACTATTTGGCATTTATTGAGCTCGCATACGAGAGTATTATGTGCCTTTATCAGTGTTTTTGCCATCGCTTTAACCCCTAATGGACAGTGGGAAACTTGGGGATTGTATGGGGTTTGTGTACTGTTTTTGCTCTGTATTAGTCGTGTTTCCTGGGTTCGTTTATTTTCGAGAGTAATCATCGAGTTTATGTTTATCGGAGTCGTTTTATTGGGGACTTTATTTAGACCCGAAGGAGAGGTTATTTGGTCTTGGGGAATACTACAAATTACAACTACTGGAGTGATGGTATTAGGGAGTGTTACCAGCAAAGTCATTTTATCTTTGTTGGTGTTAAATATATTAATTTTAACCACAGCTATTCCGGATTTATTCAAAGCTTTATTAGCGTTAAAAATGCCTCCGTTATTAGTAGCAATCATGGCTTCTATGTATCGTTATATTGATGTTTTAAACCGAGAATTTATAACGATGAAAAGGGCAGCAACTTCCCGAAACTTAATGAGTAATGGTAAGATGATTCGTCAAGTAATGGGTAATGCCATCGGCTCTTTATTTATTCGGAGTTATGAAAGAGGAGAATTAATTTATCAAGCAATGTTATCCAGAGGTTATCAAGGAGTTCCCGTAAGTTCAGAAAAAATAGTTTACAAAAATCGTGATATTATTGCTCTATTTTTCACAGTAATTATGGTTATCATCGGTCAAGTTATTTCTTTGACATCATAATTTAAAATGGTAGAAAAATGGCGATTGATTCCTCCTCTAGAAACATCAGCAATAACACAAATGTCCATAGATAGTTGGTTATTAGACCAATATGAAAAGGGCTTGATTGCTTCTACATTACGTTTTTATACTTGGTCAAAACCGGCGATTTCTTTAGGGTATTTGCAGAAAAAATATCCGCAGCATTGGAATCATTTAAACTGGAATAAAGAACCCATAGACTTAGTCTTACGTCCGACAGGAGGGAGGGCTGTTTTGCATCAAGGAGATTTAACTTATGCTATTATTATGTCACTAGATAGCCGTAAAACCTTAGCAATTTATCAAGATATTTGTACCTTTTTAATTCAAGGTTGGCTTAGTCTTGGCATTGCCTTAGAATACGGTGCAGCAAAACGGGGCTATATTCATAATTCTAGTTGCTTTAATACTGCCACCATAGCAGACTTAATAACAGCCGATGGTAGTAAATTAATTGGGAGCGCACAACGCCGAGGGAAACGATCAATCTTGCAACATGGTTCCATGATTTTGTCAACAGATAAAGCTTTATTTGAAATGGTTTTTAATCAAGTTGCCCCTTGGAATTTAACCTTAATGGAAAGATTATCAAATCATTATTGTAAACAAGAGATTATTACAGTCTTAACAGAAGCAGCTAAACAACATTTTGGGATAGAATTAATAACACAACCGTTATCAGATCAAGAATGGAAAGATATTTCATTAATTAAAAATAATGTAGAATTAAGAATTAACAATTAAGAATTAACAATTTATGTCTAATAACTTTAATTCCAAACTATCTCATCTCAATGAAAAAGGAGAAGCTCAAATGGTAGATGTTTCTTCTAAAAATATAACTCGTCGCCAAGCAGTTGCCAGGGGACAAATACGCATGAAACTGGCAACTTTTGAAGCCATACAAACAGGAAATACACCAAAAGGAGATGTTTTAGGAACAGCGAAACTAGCAGGTATTATGGCAGCGAAACAAACAGCTAACTTAATCCCTTTATGTCATCCTTTACCATTACATAAAATTGAAGTTAATCTCATCCCTGATAACAACTTACCTGGCTATCAAATAGAAGCAACTGTTATTACAAAAGCAGAAACGGGAGTCGAAATGGAAGCATTAACAGCCGTTTCTATGGCTGCATTAACCCTTTATGACATGGCTAAGGGTTTAGAAAAATCCATACAAATTGAACACATTAGGTTAATTAGTAAAACAGGAGGAAAGTCAGGAGACTATTCTGGTTAAATAATTATTAATTCTCAATTCTCCATTACCAAAAGAGGATCTAATTGATTTTGATCATTAAGGGAATATAGCTGATCACAACCACCAATGTGTTGATTGTTGATAAAAATTTGTGGAACACTTCGCTTTCCATTTGAACGTTGCGCCATTTTCTCTCTAGCCGCTTCATCCCCATCAATTTTATACTCAGTTAAATTAACCCCTTTCCACCACAATAAAAGTTTTGCGCGAATACAAAAAGGGCAAGTTTGCCAAGTATAGATTTCAACATTAGCCTTAATTTTTTCAGGATCACGGCCCAATAAGGAATTGAAAATATTAAACATAGTTAATCCTACTTCTTTTTATCTTGATTATAAACTGATAACTTCTATTTTGAGTTTATAGCAATTCTCAAAAGTTACTGCAGATTGAACATACCCCAACAAGGGGGAGGCATCGAAGGCTTAGCTAAGTGACCCCGTTTGGCTATTTTTTTGTTCTCGATGAGTGGAATAAACTGGAATTTATTTTCCAATGATATGAAATTGCTGAACTTTGGGAAAGCTAAGATTAGATACAAACAAGTCGAGCAGATAAAGACTTGCCAGTTCAAAACATTTTTAATATAAACTTTTTTCGTTTGCGTCCTTTGTATACATGGAATCTCCTCTTTGACCCCACCAGTAAAAGCTGGGGTTTTTCCTTTGAGGGGTCAATCATGTTTTTGGCGAGTTCTAATGATTATTACTAATGACCGAAAAAAAGGGTGACAAGCCTCCTCTTTCAAGGGGATGAAAAGCAGTCGAGGGATGGCGAAGAAGCCTCGCCATATCCAATGAACCAAGAGAAGAAGAATTTTCCTTGTTTCAAGCCTCCACCTTAAGTTGGAGGCAATTATAAATTCTGATTAACATTCTGATTTCAACTCCAATCCCTAATCCCTGATCTGCCTAGCAAAATTTGTTCAGATTGTTAAGTTTATGGGATAATTTGTAACATAGATATTAAGATTTGCTTAAAGCAAAGCAATGACTGAACGACCCCAAGAAAAAACCCTCGCCGAACTTGCACCAGCGAACCACGAATGTCGTCTCTGTGGCTATGTTTATG
Organism: Crocosphaera sp.; assembly: GCA_030064935.1. Lineage (GTDB taxonomy): Bacteria > Cyanobacteriota > Cyanobacteriia > Cyanobacteriales > Microcystaceae > Crocosphaera. The sequence goes on from JASJEA010000003.1 coordinate 42,937, forward strand.
AGCCAGAAAAAGGCGATAGCAAAGGAAACGTTCCCCCTGGAACTCCTTTTTCCGAACTCCCTAGTGCCTGGAAATGCCCCGTCTGTGGCGCAAAAACCAACCAGTTTGTCAGTATTGGTGCTACCAACGCCCCCTCTGGGTTTCAAGAAAACCTAAACTATGGCCTTGGTGTCAATAACTTGACTCCGAATCAAAAAAATCTCCTAATTTTTGGAGGACTGGCTTTAGGGTTCCTGTTTTTCCTCAGTTTATACGGGTTAAATTAACCCTTTGACCTTGACAGGTCCTTAAAACTGGGTTACTGAACATCAAAACAACAAGCTCGAACTTTTATCAGCCTATTTACCTTGTGTTTATGAGAAAACTGAAACAATTTGTAATATTAATAGCCATTTCCTTATTGTGCATTAGTTGTAGTAAAGTTCCGTCCACCTTCAATAATCCCTGGAAGACACTTTCCCTGCAAACCGATGTTACCTTTGCAGACATTGCCTTCACCGATGATCCTGATCACGGTTGGTTAGTAGGAACCAAAGCGGCCCTGTTTGAGACAACTGACGGAGGTGACTCTTGGGAAGAACGGAACCTAGACCTCGGTGAAGAAAAAGTGAGCTTCACAGGGGTTAGTTTCAATGGAGATGAAGGCTGGATTACAGGCAAACCGGCTATTTTGCTCCATACCGAAGATGGTGGCGAAAATTGGTCCCGCATTCCCCTGAGTGAGAAGCTTCCAGGCGCACCAGACGGGGTGGTTGCCCTTGCCCCTGAAACTGCCGAAATGGTCACCAACCTAGGAGCTATTTACAAAACCGACAACGGGGGCAAAACCTGGTCGGCATTAGTAGAAGGTGCTGTTGGCGTTGCCCGTAATATTGAGCGATCGCCTGATGGTCGTTATGTCGCTGTTTCTGCACGAGGTAACTTCTATTCAACCTGGGAACCTGGCCAAAGCGAATGGACTCCCCACAACCGCAACTCATCGCGAAGATTACAAACGATGGGTTACAGTGAACAAGGAGGTCTATGGTTACTTGCTAGAGGAGGGCAACTTCAATTTAGTTCCCCAGAAGACTTAGAAGAGTGGCAAGAGATTGTTTATCCTGAACCCTCCACCAGTTGGGGTTTACTAGATTTAGCCTACCGCACTCCCGAAGAACTTTGGGTGGCTGGTGGTAGTGGCAACTTATTGGTAAGCTCTGATAACGGGGCAACCTGGAAGAAAGATCGAGCCATTGAAAGTGTTCCATCTAACCTTTATAAAATCGTTTTTGTTAATGATGAAAAGGGTTTTGTTTTGGGACAAGATGGGATCTTACTTAAATATGAACCGACATCAGAAGCAGCTTAACACTTCCTTATTTGAAAGAAGTCTGTCAGACTGTTTCACAATCGTAGTAGACTAGATTTTGCCATTCGTAATTAATTTTCTTTAGGAGAAACTTAAAATGTCAGGTGTTACCGGAGAACGTCCATTTTCCGATATTGTTACCAGTATTCGTTACTGGGTCATTCATAGCATTACCATCCCCATGTTATTCATCGCCGGTTGGCTATTTGTGAGCACAGGTTTAGCCTATGATGTGTTCGGGACTCCTCGTCCTAATGAGTATTTTACCCAAGAACGTCAAGAATTACCCATCATTCAAGACCGTTTTGAAGCAAAAGACCAAATCACAGAGTTTAATCAGTAGTTTAGTTTAGAAGAGGTTTAAAAAAATGGTAGACAACAGTCCTAATCAACCCATCTCTTACCCTATTTTTACCGTCAGATGGTTAGCGGTTCATACCTTAGCCGTACCTTCAGTCTTTTTTGTCGGTGCCATCGCCGCTATGCAGTTTATTCAACGATAGGAGTTTATTTATGGACAGAAATCAAAACCCTAACCGTCAACCCGTGGAATTAAACCGTACATCCCTTTATCTTGGATTACTTTTAATTGCAGTTCTTGGCATTCTCTTTTCTAGCTATTTCTTCAACTAATTCATTTTTCTCGGCATTATCTAGGAGGTATCATTATGTTTGCAGAAGGTAGAATTCCCCTTTGGCTTGTAGGTTTAATTGCTGGTATTGGAGCTATTTCCGTACTTGGTCTATTTTTCTACGGGGCCTATGCTGGCCTAGGATCTTCTATGTAGAAGCTAGACGTTTAGCTCAATTGGTGATCATCCCTTAATTAAAAAGTTAAGGGGGATCAACCTGCTTACCGCCTCTTGTGATCAACAGGCGGTATTTGTGAACTACCCTAACTAATTGCAAGCAATATAGTTAGGGCTTCCAATCTCATTGGGAGTTGCGTCTAAGAGGCAAGAAATCTTACCTCCTAGCCGTCTTACACTCCCTCCATTGGCAGTATCGCTAGTTCC
>JASJEA010000013.1 GCA_030064935.1 Crocosphaera sp.
GTACAGATATAATCAAGAAATATATTGAGAATCAGAAAGGGAAATAGAATACGACAGGTTAAAACCTGTCGAGTCGGGTTTCATCCCCCCTTTACAAAAAGGAGGCTCTCACCCTCCCGTCTTTTTCTGGTAGGCAGTAGTCAGGAAAAAGCTCTGATCATTTCCGATCCCACCGATGAGGGGCAACTTATTGCCGTTAATCCTATTTGTAGTCATGCTGGTTGTACCGTAGCTTGGGACTCAGAGAAACAACTCTTTATTTGTCCCTGTCATGACTCTCAATTCAGTAGTGATGGTCAGGTTGCTGGTGGACCTGCTACAAAAGCGTTAGCTAGTTATGAGGTGAAATTAGAAGGAGACGCAATTTTAGTTAAAACCAGCTAAGGAATTGGCCCAAAAATAAGACAAACAGGAGGTTTAGCCTCTCCTTTTTGTCTTACGTTGATGGTTAATGGGTAACCCATAACCATCAATCCTAATAGGCTATCCTTGAGGGTTTAACCAACCTGCACTTAAAACGATAGTTAAGCCAATAAAGACGGTACTAAGAGTCCAAGTAATTTGATTTAAGGTTTTCTCCGCACTTTTGGCAGAGGTAAATAACTGTGCTTGTCCCCCAATACCCCCTAAACCGTCCCCTTTGGGACTGTGTAAGAGGATGAGAACAATTAATAAAACCCCTGAGATTGTCCAAATAATTTGAATGAGTTGTGGTAAGGTCATAATTTTATTAAGAATACTTTATGTTTCCTCATCTTACCAAAATAACATGGTCACACTTCATCCATAGTCTTTTTAAGGGATGGATAAAATGTGACTTGACAGATTTTATCCCAAAGCTTAACGAGCAATGCGAACAGGTGTACGATTTGCTCTGATTTCTACCTCTGTTGGTGCAATCAGCGACTGCCCAGTCATTTCCGATGGTTGAGGCAGTTGTAGAATCTCTAAGATGGTTGGAGCAACATCGGCTAATTTCCCATCATCCCTTATTTCTACTAAGCCACCATGACCTGCAATTTTCCGTTGTTCTCCTTCTACTACAATTAAGGGAACTGGGTTAGTGGTATGTGCTGTCCAAGGGTTGCCATTCTCGTCTCTCATGGTTTCAGCATTGCCATGATCTGCGGTAATCACGGCGGTTCCTCCGAGTTTACTGATGCTGGAGAGCAATTGACCTAAGCAATTATCAACGGTTTCGATGGCTTCAATGGCGGCCCTTGTATTGCCTGTATGGCCTACCATATCGGGATTAGCATAGTTAATGACGATGAAGGCATAAATACCTTTTTCTACAGCCTTACAAGCTGCTTCGGTTACGGCTTCAGCCGACATAGCAGGAGACTGATCGTAAGTAGCCACCATAGGACTTTGAATGAGCTCTCTGTCTTCTCCTTCCAAGGGCTGTTCTAACCCACCATTAAAGAAGTAGGTAACGTGGGGATATTTTTCGGTTTCTGCCACCCGAAATTGTTGTAACCCATGACGGGCGATGACTTCCCCTAAAATGTTGTTGAGGTTTTGGGGTTCAAAAGCTACTTTTACAGGAAGTCGGGGATCGTATTGGGTGAAGGTAACAAAACTAAGAGGTTGGATTAATTCACGCTCAAAGCCATCAAAGTCAGGTTGGGTCAAAGCCCCACACAGTTGTCTGGCTCGGTCAGGTCTAAAATTAAAGAAAACCACCCCGTCTCCTGCTTCAATGGCACCTGGAGCGACTCTGGTGGGGGGAATAAATTCGTCTGTTTTGTCTTGGTTATAATAATCCTCTAGGACTTCAACGGCTGAGCGTCCATCACCAACACCGTTTTCAGTCATCATGTCATAAGCGAGTTTTACCCTGTCCCAACGGCGATCGCGATCCATGGCGTAGTAACGTCCACTAATAGTGGCAATGCGCCCCATGCCTAGTTGTTTGAGGTGAGCAGTAATTTTGGCGATCGCTTTTATGCCGTCGGTGGTGTTGGTATCTCGACCATCGGTAATCGCATGAACACAAACATCGCTTATTTGTTCTTTTTGGGCTAGGTTAAGTAATCCTAACAAATGGCTAAGATGGGAATGAACCCCTCCTTCTGAACATAAACCTATCAGATGCAGTTTTCCATTGCGGGAACGAACCTCTTCACAAAGACCAAGCAAGGCTTTATTGTGGTAGATTGAGCCGTCTTCCACTGCATCCGATATTCTCACTAATTCTTGCGGCACAATGCGCCCTGCACCAAGGTTGAGGTGTCCCACTTCAGAGTTTCCCATTTGTCCCTGAGGAAGGCCCACAGGTTTACCTGATGTCTTGATCAGGGTTCTGGGGTAGGTAGTCCACAGGCAATCCATTACTGGGGTTTTGGCCATTGCGATCGCATTATCTTCTTCGTTTGGACGATAACCCCAGCCGTCTAGGATTATCAGCACCACTGGAGATACAGGTGCTTGTGCCATGTTTATTCACCTAATGTTCTATTTGCCATTGTTATTGATCATAACATTTTTCCTATTCATTTATCCATGTTTTTCTGTATTCTTAATCACCTTTTTTGTGGTAATTATACTCATTTAATTTTAATTTAATAATAGAGTAGGTTAGCTATTTACCAATCATCTTCATCTTCTAAGATAGCTTGTTGTTGTAAAGGGGATTTTTGGAAATTATCTATTTCTTCTGTTTCTTCTGTCCAACTATCTGTTAAAGGCTGTACTACTTTAGTAATAGCATCTTTAACAAAATCTTTGAGAAACTCATCTTTTCTACTGAGTTGAAACTGTCTTTGTACAACTTCTGTTATTCCTCCATCTCCCCAGTCTTGATCATGACGAAAATACTCAACAAAACTTTTCCCTGCAATACGAGTTAAATAGGCTGCTGTTACTCCTTGAATGGCTTTACCGATGAGATAGGTTGAGACATTTAATTGTAACGCTTTTCCTAATAAATCCACTGCTCCTTTTACAACTCCTAAACTGACTAAAGTTTTTCCTAAAGATAGGGCGAGTTCTTTACCTCGTTCGCTGTTAATTTCACATCCATAAATTTTGCCAATTTCCATGACCATTTGCGCATTAACGGCGGCAGTTGCTAACATATCGACAACGGGTAATGGGGTAATAGAAATGACTCCAGCACTGATCCATTGATAACGTTCAATAATTTGTTCACTTCCTCTTTTTCGTTGACGTTCAATTAGCTTTTTAGCATCTTCTCCTAATCGTTGAGACTGTAGTAAAATATTGTCAGCAATTAAGTCTTCCCCTTCCGCTCTTAATATGGCTACTAATCTTTTAATTAAGGGAGTAATATTAGGTTCTGGTTCAATAATTTCTCCTGTTTCTGAGGTAAAAAAAGGAGGATTAGCTGATAAGCAAATAATATCTTTTTCAGCGATAAATGACTGTACCCTATCTTGGAGTTGTTTTAAAATATCCCCTTCTTCTTCTTCTGTATACAAATCAATTTTATTAAAAACAAGTAAGGAACGCTTGCCTAAATTGACTAAAATTTCTAGGGGTTTATATTCAGATTTTCTTAAATCATTATCCACAACAAATAACAATAAATCAGCTTCAGTTGCTAACTGTCTAGCGAGTTCTTCTCTTTCAGTTCCTGCTATTCCTGCTTCGAGAATACCTGGAGTATCTACAATCGTAATTTCCCTGGATAAACCCTTCAATTTTAGACAATAACTTTCTCCTATTTTGGTGGTTCCCATTGTTGGTTCCACCTGACCAACAATGTCACCAATTATGGCATTAACAAGGGATGTTTTTCCTGCTGATCCTGTGCCAAAAACAACCACTTTTAAGTTTCCTCTGTTTAAATTTTCAGCAATTTCCTGAGAACGTTTTAATAAAGTTTTTTGTGCAACTTTGTCCTGAATTTGTTGCATTTGATTACGAATAGCTTGTAAGTTCTCTTGTGCTGCTTCTGTCTTTTGTTCTGGTAATTTAAGATTAGTACGACGTTTTTTTTCTCGACTGTTGTGACGAGATGAAAAAATATTAAAGTAATAAACAAAAGCATAAATCAATAACCCTAATAAACCCATAATTAGGAAAACCAAAAAATTTGCCAGTAAAGGGGCAGTAAAAGCAATTGATATATACAGTCTATAAATAGAATTAATTAGGCGAATAATTGACCAAAAAATCAAACTCAAGCCAATAACTAAAATAATTAAACGAGGAAGAGGCATAAAACAAAATTTATTAATTTTACAAAATGTTGATGACACTATTTATGATAACTATTGTCTATTTATTATATAACAATCTTCATAAATTGGTCATATCAATAACTATCTTATCCATAAAAAGTTTATTTACTAAACAATCAACTTTTTGGCTGGAGTGTTAGTGAATGATTGGCCCACTCACATTATTTTTATTTCCATTTATTGCTAATTTAACTCCTGCCTCTAAATATTTGCAGAATCTTTTTGTTATGGGGAAAGATACCTTAGACAAACTAAACTTAACTGCATTGGCGTTAACTGCATTGGTTATTACAATAACTTTATTAACTTGAAGGCATTCAGAAGTGTTCGTTATTCTACTCAATTTGCTGGCAATATTCAAGCGGCAAAACTCCTTAAAGATAAATGGAATGTCTCTATATCCTAGTTGATTGGTAATCAAGAAACAATCACCATAACCTCTGATATTGTTAGACTATTTAAAGGGGTTTCTGGTGGTTGAGGATGGTAAAAATCTTTCTCTCCTTGCCATAATTATCCTGAGTGGTATAAAGTTAGGGGAATGACTAAAAATTTTAACCGATTAACAATGATTAGTGTTATTACTCCCGTTTATAATGGAGAAACTTTTATAGAGTCTTGTCTTAAAATTGTTATTGAGCAAAATTGTTCTCAGGTAGAACATATTATTGTCGATGGTGGATCTCAAGATAGAACAGTTGATATTATTAAAAAATATGCGGCTCAATATTCTCATATTCGTTGGCTTTCAGAACCAGATAAAGGTCAATCTGATGCCATGAATAAAGGAATTGAAATGGCAAAAGGGGAAATTATTGCTATTTTAAATGTTGATGATTATTATGAGCCTAATGTTCTTAATAAAATTGAAAAAATATTTACCAATTTACCCGAACCGAGTTTATTGGTAGGTAATTGTAATATTTGGGATACTCAAGGCAATCTTAAATCTGTGAATAAGCCCTCAAAATTACACATTACTGATTTATTATTAGGATGGACTTTTACTCAACCTCCTGTTAATCCCTCTGCTTATTTTTATCATAAATCACTTCATGAAAAAATTGGTTTATACAGTCTCTCTGAGAATTATACGATGGATATTGATTTTTTACTGAGAGCGGTTCAAGTAGCAAAAGTCAAATATGTAGATGAAATTTGGGGAAACTTTAGATATTTAGAAGGAACAAAAAGTTTTCAAGATGCTCAAAATGAAAGAGGAGAGGAACGGTATAATCAACTCCTGAAAACCTATAGACAAAAATTACCTATCTTTTTACAATTATATATGCTAATTTTAGTTAGAGTTAAATATTTTTCTCGATATCCTAATCAGATTCTTCCTTCTATTCAACAAAAAATTAAATCCTTATTGTCTGGGAATAGTTGAGAGGATAAAGTTCTTATTGTACATTGTCAACATTCGTGTGTATTTGATTAATTGAGATTAAGATGAAATTATTGATAATTTTTCCTTCACAGATACGGGGTGGTGCCGAAGAATATGCACTAACAATTGGAAAATCTGCTGTTAAAAAGGGGTTGAAAGTAGATGCTGCTTTCCCACAAACTCAAGATACAGAATCTTTAATTAAGGATTTTCAACAAACAGGAATTACTTATCATAATTTAGATATTGCTCCAGTTGAAGGAAAGCGTTTCAAGTTATTTAGAGAACATATTCCTCATGTTTCTAGAAGTCTGTCTTTGTTGAAAAAAGTACAGCCTGATGTGGTTCATTTAGTTGTTCCTTGGCCTCATTGGTGTTTCGATACATTAATTACTTGTGCTATGTTAAAGGTTCCAACTGTTGTTGTATTTCAGTTGTTTACAAGTCATTTTTCTTATAGTAAACCACGGCTAAAACTTTATCAGTGGGCTTATTCTAGAAAACAAAAATGGATTGCTATCTCAGATAATAATCGAGCCTTTGTTAGTCAGTCTTTTCAACTGCCTAAAGAAGAATTTGCTATTATTTATAATGGCTCAAAAATAGATTCTAATTTTATCAATTACTCTCCAGAAGAAATGATCAATTTACGCCATGAAGTTCGTCAAGAAATTGGAATTGATACCGATGATATTATTTTATTGACTGTAGGGCGTTTAGAATTTCAAAAAGGTTATCAAGACTTAGTAAAAGTGATTAAACCTGTTATCAAAGAATTTCCTCAAGTTAAATTTATTTGGGTAGGAGAAGGAACCAAAAGAGATGATTTAGTCAAACAGATTCAAGATGATGATATTAGTAATAATGTAATTTTACTAGGATATAGAAAAGATGTTCCTAGATTGCTTAAAGCCAGTGATTTATTCGTTTTCCCAACTTATTTTGAGGGAGGCCAATCCTTTGTTATTAGTGAAGCTATGGCCCATAATTTACCTATTGTTACATCAGATGCCAGTGGGATTCCAGAAATCATTGATAATAAAGTTCATGGATTACTCTTTTCTCAAGGAGATAAAAAAGAACTTAAAGAAGCAATCTTGTGGGGATTAAAAAATCCTGAAGCCATGAAAAGAATGGCTATCAATGCCGCTCAAAGAGTCAAAGATTTTTCAGAAGAAAAAATGGTTGATCAAACAATAGAAATAATAACAAACATGACTCATTAAAATAATCATGAAAAAGATTAACATTATTACAGTAGATAATAGTGGTGGCTTAACCAGAGATGCCAAACTATTAAAGGAAATTTTACAGGAATCAGGGTTTAAAGTATCACTATTTGAAGTGGGAAAACAGACAATTGGACATAAATTACATAAACTATATACCGAGGGTGAATATTTTTTCAGCCAAAAAATTAGACAATCACCTCCTTATGATATCAACCTCTTTTTGCAGGATGTTATTCCTGCTTGGTTTTCCCGTGCAAAAATTAATTGTTTAATCCCTAATCAAGAATGGTTTAGGGATAATTTTTTGCCTTTTCTACCTCACTTTGATTACATTCTTTGTAAAACAAAATATGCACAATCTATTTTTGAAAAACTAGGATGTCAAACAGAATTCATTAGTTTCACCAGTTTTGATGGTTGGGCTCATCAACAGAAAAAAGATTATAATCATTTTTTTCACTTAGCAGGAAGTAGTTCCATTCAAAAAGGAACAAAAACAATTATTGAGGTTTGGAGTAAACATCCCGAATGGCCTTCTCTTACCTTAAGACAAAAGAAACAACCCTTCCATATTTCTGCCCCTAATATAAACTATATTTATGACTTCTTAGACGATAAAACACTCCAAAAATATCAAAATAGTTGTGGAATTCATTTATGTCCATCTGAAGCCGAAGGATTTGGTCATTATATTGTAGAAGCCATGAGTACCAAGGCTTTAACTTTAACCACAAATGCTCCTCCTATGAATGAACTAATTACCCCCGAAAGAGGTGTATTAGTGGATTATAAACAGACAAAAACCCAAAGACTAGGAACTAATTATTATGTAGATTGCCAAAACTTAGAAGGGAAAGTAGAATCAATTTTAGCTATGAGTTATCAACAGAGAAAACAACTGGGAGAAAAAGCGAGAAATTGGTATATTGAAAATGATCAATTTTTCCGTCAAAAAATTGTTGACTTTTTGAGAGATTTATGATAGCAAAGCAAACGAAAGACGAAATCATAATCGTTGGTGCTGGTATTGGGGGTTTAACCCTAGCCCGTGCTTTGGAAAAAAAGGGCGTGAATTTCCAATTATACGAACAAGCTAATTCCTTTGAAGCCTTAGGCTATGGAATTCAACTAAGCCCTAATGTGGTGCGAGTGTTTGAGGAACTAGGTTTACTAAAACAGCTAGAGAAAGTCTCACATCCTTGTCTGGGTTTTGAGTTGCGTTCTTTCAAGGCAGATAACGTCTTAGCAACCTGGCAACTAGATAGTCCTACTCCCTATTATCAATGCCGACGGGCCGATTTACACCAAATATTGTTTAATTCTCTTGAAGATAAAAGTCGCACTCATTTCTCACAACGTCTAGAATCTTACGAACAAAAAGAGGAGCACCTTTGTCTTCACTGGGAAAATGGAAACCCCATAACCACAAAAGCATTAGTTGCCGCAGATGGGGTGCGTTCTCAGGTTAGGCGATCGCTATTTCCTGAATATGAAGCTAAATATGCTGGGTATGCCGCTTATAGAGCAATTTTACCCTTTCAAGATAAATATAGTCCTCTATGGGGTAAAACAACAGTTTGGATGGGAAAAAATCATCATGTTGTGGTCTATCCTAATGGGAAAGACAAAGACTCCACTGCTTGGCTAAATTTAGTCTTAGTAGTCAAAGATAAGCGTTGGAGCCAACAGGGTTGGACTATTCGTACAGATAAAGATAAAGTGGCCAAAGAATTTAGCAATCGCTCAGCTTTGCTCAATGACATTTTAAAAGATATGGTCGCTAGTGCTGAACCTTGTTTCAAATGGGGTTTATTTATCCATGAACCCTTACCTTATTGGTCAAAAGGGAACGTAACCTTATTAGGGGATGCAGCACACCCCATGCTTCCCTTTCAGGCACAAGGGGCAGCCATGGCCATAGAAGATGCTTACCTATTAGTTCAGTGTTTAGACAGAGCAAATAACATAGAAAAGGCTTTTATTGACTATCAAGACGCTCGAATGCAACGTACAACTAAAGTGCAGCAAGTTTCAAGAAATAATGCCGGTATATTCCACGCAGCAGGGATTAAAGCAACGGTGAGAAATTTTGTTTTGGCTGTGGTATCTATGATTAATCCTAGTTTGTTCAATAAAAAATCAGCTTGGATTTATGATTATGATCCAACAGTTGATCTCGAATATCTTTAACGACAAACGAAGGATTTTGCATAATTAACTCAAGATTCTGGTCAATAGTTCCTGAGAAACGTTAACATAAGTTAACAAGTGTTTTTCTCACAGGAACATCATCTGCATTGTCAGACGTTATCATCCGGTTAGATCATTAACCTTGATATATTAAAGTTAACCCCATCTTTACCCTTAGTTTAAGAAGAGGCAGACAGCGTGAACAACAATAACAAAAAATGGCGTAATGCCGGACTATACGCACTTCTGTTAATCGTAGTATTAGCCCTAGCATCCGCCTTTCTAGATAACAATAACAATCAAAGTCGGGAAATTTTAACCTATAGCGACTTTATTAACCAAGTAGAAAACAACCAAATCGATCGAGTTACCCTAAGCTCGGATCGCACTCAGGCAAAGGTTCCCAACCCAGACGGAGGTGCCCCCTTACTGGTGAACTTACCCAACGATCCTGGCCTCATCGATATTTTGTCTAAAAATCAGGTTGATATTGCCGTTCAACCTCAGAGCGATGAAGGGATCTGGTTCCGAGTCGCCAGTAGTCTATTTCTTCCCGTATTACTGCTCATAGGATTATTTTTCCTGTTGAGACGGGCGCAAAGTGGACCTGGTTCCCAAGCCATGAACTTTGGAAAATCAAAAGCACGGGTACAAATGGAACCCCAAACCCAAGTTACCTTTGGGGATGTAGCCGGTATCGAACAAGCCAAGTTAGAACTCACCGAAGTTGTTGACTTCCTGAAAAATGCTGATCGCTTCACCGCCATTGGTGCCAAAATTCCCAAAGGAGTCCTTTTAGTCGGACCCCCTGGAACAGGGAAAACCCTCTTAGCTCGTGCTGTTGCAGGAGAAGCTGGTGTACCCTTCTTCAGCATTTCTGGTTCAGAGTTCGTAGAAATGTTTGTCGGTGTGGGTGCTTCACGTGTTCGCGACCTGTTTGAACAGGCCAAAGCCAACGCACCTTGTATCGTCTTCATCGATGAGATCGATGCAGTGGGCCGTCAAAGAGGTGCCGGTTTAGGGGGTGGTAACGATGAACGAGAACAAACCCTGAACCAGTTACTAACCGAGATGGACGGCTTTGAAGGCAATACCGGAATTATTATTATCGCTGCCACCAACCGCCCCGATGTATTAGACGCAGCCCTGTTACGTCCCGGTCGTTTTGACCGTCAAGTAGTGGTTGATCGTCCCGACTACGCCGGTCGTCAAGAAATTCTTCAAGTTCACGCCCGTGGCAAAACCCTATCCAAAGATGTTGACCTCGATAAAATTGCCCGTCGTACTCCTGGGTTCACAGGGGCTGATCTGTCTAACCTGTTAAATGAGGCTGCAATTTTGGCCGCCCGTCGTAATTTGACAGAAATTTCTATGGACGAAGTCAATGATGCCATTGATAGGGTATTAGCAGGACCTGAGAAGAAAAATCGGGTCATGAGCGAGAAACGTAAAACCTTAGTGGCTTTCCATGAAGCTGGCCACGCTTTAGTAGGGGCTTTGATGCCTGACTACGATCCCGTCCAAAAGATTAGCATTATTCCTCGCGGCCGTGCTGGCGGTTTAACCTGGTTTACCCCCAGTGAGGATCGCATGGAGTCGGGCTTATATTCTCGCTCTTACCTGCAAAATCAAATGGCTGTCGCTTTAGGGGGTCGAGTCGCTGAAGAAATTATTTTTGGTGAAGAAGAAGTGACCACCGGTGCCTCCAATGACTTACAACAGGTAGCCAGAGTCGCTCGTCAGATGATTACTCGCTTTGGTATGAGCGATAGCCTCGGCCCTGTGGCTTTGGGACGACAAAATGGTGGTGGTGTGTTCTTGGGTCGTGATATTGCTTCTGATCGCGACTTTTCCAACGAAACCGCTTCTGCTATTGACGATGAAGTACGTCAACTGGTAGATACCGCTTACAAGCGTGCTAAAGATGTCCTAGAAGGCAACCGCAGCATTTTAGATAAGTTAGCGGAAATGTTAGTGGAAAAAGAAACCGTTGACGCTGATGAACTGCAAGAAATTTTGAGCAGTAATGAGGTGAAAATGGCGACAATCGTCTAAGTTTTCCCATTATCTCAGTCCGAAGCAGCACAGAATATTGTGCTGCTTTTTTTGTGAAAAATTGATCCAAAAAGTCCATTGCTTCCCTTGTTGTGTTACTGTCATGTTCAGTAGGAGTTGCTGTCAACACAGTGAGCAGTGAGGAGTGAAGACTAAATCCTAGGGCGTTTACCTCAAACTGATAACTGGTAACTGGTAACTGGTAACTGATAAATTCTTTTTTTGATAATTCTATGTCAGACATTCCTTTCACTTTAGATCAATTGCGTATCCTCAAAGCGATCGCTGCTGAGGGAAGTTTTAAACGGGCGGCTGATACCTTATATGTGTCTCAACCTGCGGTGAGTCTCCAAGTGCAGAACCTAGAAAAACAGTTGAATGTGCCATTATTCGATCGAGGTGGACGCAAAGCACAGTTAACGGAAGCGGGTCATTTATTATTATCTTACGGAGAAAAAATTATTACCCTCTGTCAAGAAACCTGTCGGGCGATCGAAGATTTACAAAATCTTCAGGGAGGAACTTTAATCGTAGGGGCCTCTCAAACCACGGGAACCTATTTATTGCCCCGCATGATCGGTTTATTTCGACAAAAATATCCCGATGTGGCAGTGCAGCTACAAGTACACTCCACTCGACGCACTTCCTGGGGAGTTGCTAATGGACAAGTAGACTTGGCGATTATTGGGGGAGAAGTGCCTGGAGAATTACAGGATACATTGAAAATTATTCCCTATGCTGAAGATGAATTAGCCTTAATTTTACCGGTTGATCATCCCCTGGCCGAAGGGGAAACGGTTCAAAAAGAAGATTTATATCGTCTTAATTTTATTAGTTTGGACGCACAATCAACTATTCGTAAGGTGATTGATAAGGTTCTCACTCGCTGTGATATTGATACTAAACGGCTAAAGATTGAAATGGAATTAAACTCTATTGAAGCCATTAAAAATGCTGTTCAAGCTGGTTTAGGGGCTGCCTTTGTCTCCATTACTGCCATTGAAAAAGAAGTACAAATGGGAGAGATTCATATCGCTAGTTTAGAAGAGGTGAAAGTCAATCGCACCTTATCGGTTATTATCAATCCCAATCGTTATCGCTCTAAAGCAGCAGAGGCGTTTATTCAAGAAGTTTTACCAGCGTTTTCTACCTATCCTGAACAATTAACTCTGGAACATTTTGCTCCTTCTCCTAATGTGTTGAAAGAAATAGTTAATAATGTTGCTTCTACTTAGAGATTGTTCTCAAGAAATGCTCAACAAAGCAAAAGATAATAATCAAAAATATTTCCATCTATTCCGACTCTGACAAGTAGGGTACACAGGGGGGCTTCTCGCAGGAAAACTAAAAAATATGTCACAATGAAAAACTGGATGTTTACCATAATCTTATCACCATGACTTCTTCCCAACGTCGTTACCATATAACCACTTTTGGCTGTCAGATGAATAAAGCTGACTCAGAACGCATGGCGGGTATTTTGGAGGATATGGGGTTTCAGTGGTCACAAGATCCCAATGGGGCCGATTTAATCCTCTATAATACCTGTACTATTCGGGATAATGCCGAACAAAAGGTTTATTCGTATCTGGGAAGACAAGCTAAACGTAAACATCAACATCCTGATTTAACTTTAATTGTGGCTGGCTGTGTGGCGCAACAAGAAGGAGAAAAAATACTCAGAAGAGTTCCTGAGTTAGACTTAGTGATGGGACCACAACACGCTAACCGTTTAGAAGATTTATTAACTCAGGTTTTTGACGGCAATCAAGTGGTGGCAACGGAACCTATTCATATCGTAGAAGATATTACCAAACCTCGTAGAGATAGTACCGTAACTGCTTGGGTGAATATTATTTATGGGTGCAATGAACGTTGTAGTTATTGTGTGGTTCCCAATGTGAGAGGGTTGGAACAATCTCGCACCCCTGAGTCGATTTATGCTGAAATGGAAGTATTAGGAAAACAAGGCTATAAAGAGGTCACTTTATTAGGGCAAAACATTGATGCTTATGGACGGGATTTGCCGGGGGTAACAGAGACAGGAAGAAATCAACATACCCTCACGGATTTACTCTATCAAGTTCATGATATTCCTGGCATTGAAAGACTCAGATTTGCCACCAGTCATCCTCGTTATTTTACCGAAAGATTGATTAAAGCTTGCCATGAATTACCGAAAGTTTGTGAACATTTTCATATTCCTTTTCAATCAGGAGATAATCAGGTTTTAAAAGCAATGAAAAGGGGTTATACCCACGAAAAATATCGAAAAATTATCGATAAAATTAGGGAATATATGCCTGATGCAGCTATTAGTGCTGATGCGATTGTTGGCTTTCCTGGAGAAACGGAAGAACAGTTTGAAAACACCTTGAAATTAGTGGATGATATTGGCTTTGATCAACTAAATACCGCCGCTTATTCCCCTCGCCCTGGAACTCCTGCCGCAGTTTGGGACAATCAATTAAGTGAGGAAATAAAAAGCGATCGTCTTCAACGATTAAACCATTTAGTCGCCCAAAAAGCAATCCAGAGATCCCAACGTTATTTAAACAGAATAGAAGAAGTATTGGTAGAAGATAAAAATTCCAAAGATAACCGTCAAGTCATGGGAAGAACTAAGGGAAACCGCTTAACATTTTTTGAAGGAAATATTGAGGAATTAAAAGGAAAATTAATTCAAGTTAAAATCACTGAAGTTCGTGCTTTTAGTTTGACAGGAGAAGCTATTATCAAGACTGCTAATAGTCAAAATAAGATACATTAAGCTTCAAAAAATTAGGGGGGTACGCTTGCGAAGCACGAAGCATAACCCCCAAGGGGAGTTTAGGGCGATCAATCTAACTAAAAACAAAATTTAAGCATTGGGAAATTTTCTAATTTGATATTCCCTAGCTTCAATCATTTTATAAGGATTATTTTTCATCTTTTGAGCAAATTTTTGTTCCGTTGCTTCTAAAATATCTTGAGGAATCCCTTTCCATTGTTCACGGGTTTCCCAACGAATAACAATAACAATCTCTTCAGCATTACAAGGAGATATCCAAATTTCTTTACTCAAAAACCCAGGAAAATTTGCTAAAACAGGTGTCCAAATTTCATTATCAAACTGAATAAACAAGTCCCTAGACTGCGAACAAACCTCAAACTTGAGCCATTCAATAACCATAGATAACCAAATGTAAATTTTTACTTATTTTCTTAAGCCAATTTCCATATTTATTAGACAATAAGAGTAGGGGGCAAACCACAAAAAAGTCTCCCAATGGAGTAAAGTCATGATTAACACATTCCTTTATCCTGATAGCATCACCTATCTCATTGTTAAACTCTGTGTTCTCTTTGTTGCTCTTATACTTTACTTGATGTTCACAGCCACCCCTGTTGCCTAGTTCATTCTAGTCCCTGGGTGCTGTTATTTCAAAAGACTACCATCTTGGAATATCAGGTATTAAGAATGGGTTCATCCCTGAAACAACAGCAAAAAAATAGAGCCTTTGACTATGCCTTTCTCAAACTTACTCTTCCCCTTCTAGCAGAGCACGGTATTCTTGGGCTGACATGGTATCTTCCAGTTCGTCATCAGGGTTTTCCACACGCACCTTTAGCAACCATCCATCCCCATAGGGATCGTCAGCAATGGAATCTGGGGTTTCGAGCATTTCTTCATTGCGATCGATGACGGTTCCTGAGACGGGAGGGTAAAGATCTTCTGCTGCTTTGACCGATTCAATAGCACCAAAGGTTTCTCCTCTTTCGATAGAGTCTCCAACTTCTGGTAACTCTAGAAAGACAAGATCCCCTAATTGCTCAATGGCATAAGCACTAATGCCAATGGTTGCAATTTCTCCATCTAAGCGGACGTACTCATGGGAGTCTAAATATTTTAAATCTTCAGGAAATTCTAATTCCATAATTTATCCTTTTAGTTAAGTAGCAAAGTTAGTTTACACTGTCTTGATTCAAAATGATAAGAGTGAAGCAAAACTCAATATTCACACCCACTGCCTTATTTTACTATCTCAAACTAAAATACCACACTTTTCTAACCTCAAAAGACATCACTATCACAAAAAAAACGCTAAACAGTGGGTTTAATTTCTAGACTTGGAGGCTGGTTATTGGCTGTTTTAATATCGTCGACTCCGTGAATCAGTAGGGCCGCTAAAATGATAGAAAATCCTCCTAAAACCACTGCCAATAAACGGTTACTATCTAAGCAATAATTCATTACCCATCCTAAAGCTAAAGCAGCAATAATTTGAGGAATAACAATAAACGCATTAAAAAGTCCCATATATAACCCCATATTTTTCCCAGGAATGATCTCTGATAACATAGAATAGGGAATGGTCAAGGTACTAGACCAAGCAATACCAAATCCCACCATTGAGAATAAAACAGAATAAGGATTATTGACCCAAAGTAAACTAATTAATCCCACTCCTCCACACAATAAACATAATGAGTGAGTTATTTTTTTTCCTAGTCTTTTAGTCAGTGTAGGTAAGACCCAAGAAAAAAGAAAACAAACCCCATTGTACATGGCAATACAAATACCCGCCCATTCAATTCCTTCAGTGTAAAGGTCTGAATTTTCTTCTAGAGCACCAAAAATATTATGAGCTACTGCAGGGGGAAAATAAAGGAAGAGACAAAAGATACCGAGCCAAGTAAAAAACTGTACCACAGCCAATTGTTTCATGGTTTTTGGCATAGCTGTGATCAACTCTAAAATTTCTTTTAATTTATCCCCTAAACTTTTACTTTCATTGCTCTTTTTGATCGCTTTTAAATTTTTCGGGGGTTTCTCTTCTGTTGTCACCACTGTCCAGACAACTGTACTTAAAAATACTACTGCCCCAATGTAAAATGAAACCTTAACCGTAAAGGGAACCCCATCCGCTTCTGTCGTTTGGTTACTGAGTCCGAAGATATGGGTTAAAATCCAAGGAGAAACAGAGGCAACCACCGCCCCAGAGCCAATAAAAAAACTTTGTACCGAAAAGCCTTGGGTGTGCTGTTTTTTGGGCAGTAAATCAACAACAAATGCCCGAAAAGGCTCCATACTAATATTAACAGAAGTGTCTAAAATCCAGAGTAATCCTGCAGCCATCCAGAGAGTTGAAGCATTGGGCATTAAGATTAAGGCAATGGAACTCAAAATAGCACCTACTAAAAAATAAGGCCGTCTTCTTCCTAACAGACACCAAGTGCGATCGCTCATGTAACCGATAATGGGTTGAGCAATTAAACCACTTACAGGAGCCGCTAACCAAAGTAAGGGAATTTGTTCGGGGTTCGCTCCTAAATATTCATATATGGCACTGGTATTTGACATCTGCAAAGCCCATCCATATTGAATTCCAAAAAATCCAAAACTCATATTCCATAATTCTCGAAAATTTCGAGTTCTATCTTGCTTTTTTTCAACGGTCATTGTATCTCTTTAAGCTAACAACAAATTGATCAAAACTTTATTTTCTCTGTTCGTTTTATCGCCAATACTAATCAAACTCACTCAGATAAAGTAAGTATCTTAAGAAAGCTATTTTAAACAAAATCTAAATCGTCAAACTCCGCTTTTAAGTCTCTAGCCATCAATTCTTTAACCGCTTCTTGAGGAGTCGTTTTGCCATTGATGAGCCGATAAACTTGACGAGAAATAGGAATCGCTATTCTATATTTTTTGGCTAATTCTACTAAAACATTGGCTGTATTAACCCCTTCAGCCGTACTCCCTAACTCCTCTAAAATTTGCTCTAAGGTTTTGCCTTGAGATAAACCGTACCCAACCCGATAATTACGAGACAAGGGGCTATCACAAGTGGCCATTAAGTCCCCTAACCCCGATAAACCAAAGAAAGTTTCTGCCGATGCGCCTAACTCTTGTCCAATGCGGATCATTTCTGGTAAGGCACGGGTTAAAAGAGCCGATTTGGCATTAGTTCCTAATGCCAACCCATCACAAACCCCAGAAGCAATGGCCATGACATTTTTTAGGGTTCCTCCTAACTCTGTGCCAATGGGATCAGTATTGACATAGACTCGAAAAAAATCTGAGGAAAATATTTCTTGAACTGTTTCGGCTGCTAGGGTATTTTCACTGGATATCACCGTTGCAGCAGGTAATCCTTGCTCAATTTCTTTAGATAAATTAGGCCCTGATAAGACTGCGACGGGATGGTTAGGAAAGCTAGTTTGCCATATTTGAGATGGAGTAAGAGTGGTTTTTGTTTCTAAGCCTTTAGTGGCAGTGACAAAAATAGTATCTTCTGAAATGTTGATGGCTTTTAGGTTTTCAATGGTTGCTCTTACCCCTTTCATAGAAACCGCAGACAAAATAACCTCTGCATCTTCAACGACTGAAGCTAAAGATTCTTCACTTCTTCGCGACCATATTTTGACATTATTTTGTTGATTGTATTTTGCTAATATGGCTAATGCTTGTCCCCACAAACCCGCACCAATGATGGTCAACTTGTTTTCTCGATCGCTCATTTTTTTATCTATTATAAACTAAACTCAATAATTTCATCAATAAATTGGTTATTGATTATAAACTTTAAGGTAATAGTCTTGATATTCTTTTGATAATAAAGGTTGCCACCAATCTCTATTGTTTAGATACCATTTAATTGTTTTTCTTAGGCCATTTTCAACAGTTTCTTCTGGACTCCATCCCAACTCTGTTTTGATTTTCGTCGCATCGATAGCATAACGGCGATCATGGCCAGGTCTATCTTTAACAAAGGTGATTAATTGCTTGGCTGGCTTGACGGGTAAATTAGGGGCTAACTCATCCATTAAATCACACAATAAGATAACTAAATCAAGATTTTTAACTTCATTATTTCCGCCAATATTATAAGTTTCTCCTGGTTTTCCTTGATTAATTACTGTCTCTAAAGCTGAACAATGATCCCCCACATATAACCAGTCCCTAACATTTTGACCATCTCCATATACTGGTAAAGGTTTGCCCAACAAAATATTAATACACATCAAGGGAATTAACTTTTCCGGGAAATGATAAGGTCCATAATTGTTAGAACAATTTGTGATAATTGTTGGTACATTATAGGTGTGATAATAAGCCCTTGCTAAGTGATCACTTCCTGCTTTTGAAGCAGAATAAGGGCTATTAGGAGCATAAGGAGTGGTTTCTGTAAAAGCTGGATCATCGGCTTCTAAACTACCATAAACTTCATCAGTAGAGACATGAAGAAATCGATAATTTTCTGGCTGTTTTTTCCCATTCCAATAGTGACGAAAACTCTCTAATAAGGTAAAGGTTCCAATAACATTAGTTTGAATAAAAGCATCGGGACCGAGAATTGAGCGATCCACATGAGACTCGGCTGCAAAATGGGCTACCGTGGTGATATGTTCTTCTTTTAAAAGGTTATCAATTAAGGGGCGATCGCAGATATCTCCTTGGATGAATTTAAAGTTTTGTCTATCGTCTAAACCAGCTAAGTTCTCAGGGTTTCCAGCATAGGTTAAAGCATCTAAAACAATAACTTTATTATTAAGATTATTCTGACACCAATGATGCACAAAATTGGAGCCAATAAATCCTGCTCCACCAGTGATTAAAATACTTTTTTTTTCTTCAGATAATGACATAAGCTAATAATTTAATTACCAAATTTTATCCATTTGCAACTGGAAACCAGATAAAACCGGCTCACCACTCACAGTTATTGGGTTCTCTAAACATTCTACTTCTGTTTGGGGACGATAAATATAGACTCGCTGATTTTTGCGATCGATTAACCAACCTAATTTTACTCCGTTATTGATATATTCTTTAAGTTTATCTTGAAGGGATTGCAGTTGATTGCTAGGGGAACGTATTTCCACTACAAAATCAGGACACACGGGAGCAAATCTAATTTTTTGTTCTTCAGTCAGAGAATTCCATTTTTCTAACGTCATCCAAGCTGCACCAGGAGAACGATCTGCTCCATTCGGTAATTTAAACCCCGTACAGGATTCAAAACCAATCCCTGTACCATCTTCGTCTGTCCAGTTGGCAAAAAGTTATAATGACATATGACTTCACACTAACTCAATATGAGAATCATCTCCTACCATAAACCTTAACGCTTTTGGTCTTTGAGGTGCCATTTCAAGCTTAGTACGTTCTCCAATTAAACTATCAACAATACGCTGATGAATTTCTAAAACTTGCGATTTTTCCAAGAGAACACTATGTTCAATATCTGCATCTATTAGTGTAACTCCATCACCAACACTGGTATAAGGACCAATAAAACAGTTTTCAATATGACAATTTTCTCCAATGATTACTGGTCCTCGAATAGTGCTGTTAATAACTTGAGAACTTTCTTTAATGTTTACTCTGCCACTCACTTGACTCTTTTGATCAATATCTCCTCCTTTATTAATGGTCAAATTAGTATCTAATATAATCCGATTTGCTTCTAATAAATCATCTTTTTTACCTGTGTCTAGCCACCAACCTTGTAATTGGACAGATTCAACTATTTTATCGCTATCAATTAGTTCCTGAATAGCATCTGTAATTTCTAGTTCTCCTCTGGCTGATGGCTGAATATTACTAATAGCTTCATGAATCGTTGAAGCAAAAAAGTAAACTCCAACTAAGGCTAAATTTGAAGGAGGATCTTTGGGTTTTTCAACTAATTTTGAAACTCTTCCATTTTCATCAATTTTTGCTACTCCAAATGATGTAGGATTAGCGACTGATCTTAGTAGAATTAAACTATCAAGGTGTTTATCTTTAAAGGTATCTAAAAATGGATTCAAGTTATCTTGAATTAAGTTGTCTCCCAAGTACATAATAAAAGGAGCTTCTCCCAAAAAGGGTTGAGCTACTTTAACCGCATGAGCTAATCCTAAAGGTTCACTTTGTAAGATGTAGGTGATATTTGCCCCAAATTGTTCACCATTTCCAGTTTTCTGTTTAATTTCCTCTCCTGTTTCTGGACTAATGATAATACCAATATCAGTAATTCCAGCTTCAACAATTGATTCAATTCCATACCACAAAATGGGTTTATTGGCAACAGGAACCAATTGTTTTGCACCGGTATGAGTAATGGGGCGTAGTCTCGTTCCTTTTCCACCAGAAAGAATTAATGCTTTCATAATCATTACCTAGTTTTTATACAGTTGAACCAACATTTGTTTAAGAGAATCACGCCAATAAGGTGCATTATATCCTAATAAGCTTGATGTTTTCTTCCCAGATAATACGGAATACGCGGGACGTTTTGCTGGTGTAGGATACTGATCCGTTGTGATAGGATTAACTTGATTAATAATCAGTGGAAATCCTAGGCTTTTGCCCTCCTCAAAAATAGCAACGGCGAAATCATACCAACTTGCTACACCACTATTAGTAAAATGATAAATGTCTCTGGTTTCTGTTAGATTAAGTTGAGTTAGCATTTGGGTTATGGTATGAGCAATGTCATAAGACCAAGTAGGTGTACCAATTTGATCGGTAACAATACCCAGTTGTTCCTTTTGCTGCCCTAAACGCAACATAGTTTTGACAAAGTTGCCTTTTCCTTGAGTGCCATATACCCAGGCTGTTCTCAGAATAACATAGCGATCGCCGTTTTTTTCAATTCCTTGTTCTCCTGCTAGTTTGGTTTGTCCATAAACCCCGATAGGACGAGTTTCATCTTTTTCCAAATAAGGGGTATTTTTCTGGCCATCAAAGACATAATCAGTAGAAATGTGGAGTAAAAATGCGCCGATTTTTTTAGACTCTTCTGCTATGATGGCAGGGGCAACACCATTAACAGCAAAGGCTATATCTGCTTGTGTTTCTGCTTTATCAACAGCAGTATACGCAGCAGCATTAATGATAACATCAGGTCTAACTTCTTGGATCACTTGACGGATAATCTCAGGAGAAGTTAAGTCCATTTCCTGACGATGGACATTGACAATCTCTCCCAATCCTGTTAGAGTTTGCTGCAACTCTTTCCCAACCTGTCCATTACTTCCGATTAACAAAATTTTTTTCATACTGCTTCATTAGGAAGTTTTTCCGATCTTACAATGTTTTGGCTTAGATTTAACTATCAATATTTATCTCTGTTGAAATTCATAATAAGTGATGTTTGCTTTCTTTGCTTCTACCACCATTGCTGCTATATAATTTGGGTGAGGAGTAAAAGATAATAATTCCCAGGAACTCTGATTTTTTTCAGGGACTTTTATTAGTTCCATTGGTTCTCTAAGAGAAATTTCTACTTGCTCTAAACCACCACTAATTCCTTTCCCAATCGCTTTTAAATAAGCTTCTTTTGCTGTCCACAATTGAAAAAATGCTTTTTCTTTTTTCTCTGTAGATAATGATTTGATTGCTTCAAATTCTTTTGAAGAAAAAAAACGTTCTGCCAATTTTTCTGCCTCTTTCATTGGGCGTAGGTATTCTATGTCAATGCCAATCAAATGATGGCGACTAATTCCATAAATAGCTAAGTTTTCTGAGTGAGAAACATTAAATTTTAAACCCTCTGATTGTAAATTATTGACTAATTGTGGTTTACCATAAGGACTATATTGGAAGTTGATTTCTTCAGCAGGAATATCTAAGTAGCAGCTTAAAATGAATTTCAAGGTACTTCTGGCTATGATAAAGCGATTTTGGTGGATTTCAAATTTAAAGGAATTGGCTCTTTTTTTTTCATCTTCAGAAAGAATTAGATATTTTTTGTGTACTTTTTCTTTAGATAAGTCAAGATTCATTTTCCATAGATGAACCTCTGATGAACTAAGATTTAGGTTAGAAGAAGGTTGTACCCACATATGTCTTTTTAAATACAATGAATGATTAAAAGCTTAAGCTATAGGAATAGAAAAGCGGAAAATACTTCCCTTTTCTATCTCACTTTCTACTTCAATTTTTCCTCCTTGTAATTCTACCAAACGACGGGTAATTGCGAGTCCGATTCCTGTTCCTCCAGAATACCGTGAACGAGACTTATCTGCCCGCCAAAAGCGTTCAAATATGTAGGGTAAATCGTCGGGTTTAATGCCTATTCCTGTATCAATAATAGCTACCCAAACTTTTTTATTATCTTGCCAGGCTTTGACAGTAATACTGCCCTTTTCTGTATAACGAATAGCATTACCAATTAAATTAACTAAAATTTGTTCACTGCGATCGCTATCTGCTAAAACCGAGGGTAAGTCGGTGGGACATTCTAATTTAATCATAGGACCATCATCCATGATTTGGTCTGCAAATCTTTCCACTAAAGAATTTAATAAGGGAATGAGATTTATGGGATGCAAAGTAATAGATAAATAACCCGCTTCTGCCTTAGAAAGTTCTTGCAGATCATGAATTAATCTTTCTAGTCTTCTTGTTTCTTTGACTAGGTTTAAATAGAGGAGAGTATCTCCTTCAATAGAACCATTGGCTAACTCTTCTAAATACCCTCTCATAACTGTTAAGGGAGTACGTAATTCGTGGGTCATATCACTAATTAATTCTCGTCTTCTTTTCTCTACATCTTGTAAACTATTAGCCATAATATTGAAACTTTTACCCAACTGATCCCACTCAGGAATTTCGCTTTCTGGCATTCTTTCTTCTAGATTGCCTTGGGCTAATTTTTGTGTAATATCTTTCATTTGATTTAAGGGTTTCATAGTACGACGAGAGACGAGATAACTAACACCTCCAGCAGCACTAACCCCAAAAATAACTGACCAAAATGCACTATTATCCCAAGCAGTTTCAAATCCTCTTACTAAATAAGTTCTTGCTGAACGAACGGTAAAAAATCCTTGTTGTTCTAACTTTTCTAAGCGAACAATAAACATTTTTGGGGAAGAAAATTTAGCGAGACAAATAAAACTTCCTAACCCTACAAACATAACTAGAAGATGAGATAAAAATAATCGGGTTCCTAGGCTTAATTTAGACATAATTACTTTGATTCAATGTTGTAAAGACTGACTAATTTAGCAATGACAACTGCTGGATAAATTTGTCCTACTAATGCTTCTGCATTGGTTAAAGTCATAGCAAAGGCATTATTAGGTAGAATATCACCATAACCTAATGTTGTTAAGGTTGTAAAACTAAAATAAAATAGAGAAGAATGACCTACTCCTTCGGGAATAGATAAAGCATTGGGGTCAAAAAAAACAATAATTTGATATAAGAAAAACCAAAAAATACCTAGGAGTAAGTAAATACAAATACCTCCACGAATTACATCTAAATTTACTTTTTCTTCCTGATAAATCCTTGAAGCAATTGCCATCGTAACTAGCAGAATAAAAATACTATAGAAACTATGAGAAATAAAGGAACTTAATTCAGTTAAATAAACAGAATCAGGAAAAACAATGATATCAGCAATAAATCCTAAAGCAGCGATAAATCGGAACAAATAAATAATTTTTTTGGGAAATGCTAAAGTATTTAAGCCTAGCAATAAAGTAATCAGAAATACCAAGCTCACCAATAAATTAAAATTACGGCTAAAAGAAGCAAAAGGAACCAAGAAAAAGACGACTATTAGATCAATAAATAGTCGGCTATAACCAGTGGTAATAGAATAGAGTTTGGGAGATGTTTTGATCATGGTTATTGAGATAATAAAAATTATTTATGTTCATAAAGACTAACTAATTTAGCGATCACCACTGCAGGATAAATTTGTCCTACTAAAGCTTCTGCATTGGCAAAAGTCATGGCAAAAGCATTTTTAGGAAGAATGTCCCCATATCCCAATGTGGTTAAAGTAGTAAAGCTGAAATAGAAGAGAGATTCTTTGTTTAAGTTTTCAGGAAAAGAAAAAGCATTAATATCGAAGAAAACAATGATTTTGTAGAAGAAAAACCAAAGAATACCTAAAAGCAAATAAATACAAACCCCACCTCTGACAACATTTAAGTTGACTTTTTTTTCGTGAAAAATTCTTGAACCAATAGCAAGAATAACTAGGAAGTAAAAAATACCATAAAAAGAATAAGATAGCAAAGAAGTGAGGGCAGTTAAATATTCAGAATCAGGAAAAATAATTACATCAGATATAAAGCCTAAAGCAGCAAAAAATCGAAATAAGAAGAGAATTCTTTTAGGGAAATCTAGAGTATTTAAACCCAAAAGTAAAGTAACTAGAAAACAAAAACTGACTAAGACACCAAGGGAACGATGAAGGGCAGCAAAAGGTAATAACAAAAATAGTAAAATTAAGTCAATAAATAAATATTTATAGCCATTCGTTGCAGAATAAAGCCGAGAAGTGGTGTTCATGATTATAATCAATTAAATCGAGGTAAGTATCAGGTAAATGATAGCCTTGAACTATAACTAAAGAAATCTTTTGAAACAAATTATTGAATTTAGCTATCTTTAGACAAAATATTTGTTAGACTGATCGGGATTACATATCAAATCATAACAAACTCATATTGCTCGCCATATCTTCTCTGACCGAGGATCATGTTACTGTCCCTATCAAACGCTTTTATTAAAAGACCTGTATTAAGTACCGTTTGTACTATTGTGATCATTCTTCTGGGAACTATATCGATGGCTGTGTTGCCCTTGGATAAGTTACCAGAGATTGCACCGAAAAAAGTAGCTGTTACCGCTAACTATATCGGTGCCGATGCTAAAACCACAGAAGACAACGTTACTACAGTATTAGAACGAGAAATCAACGGAACTGAACAAGTACGCTGGATCGACTCTTTTACCGATAATACGGGAAATGTCACCGTTAACGTTACCTTTCCCACAGAAACGGATAGAAACACAGCACAAGTTTTAGTTCAAAATAAAGTCTCTCAAGCCGCTTCAGATTTACCCTCGGTGGTGAACCAAGCTGGGGTAAAAACTGATAAACAGTCCCCTAGTATTACCCTCATATATGCCTTTTACTCAGAAAAGGGACCCGACGGAGAATATCTCTACGATAAAACCTTTTTGTACAACTACGTCGATCGCTACATCTGGAATGAGATGAAAGGACTTCCGGGGGTGGGCTCGGTAAATTTATTTGGGGGGGCAAAATATGCCATGAGAATATGGCTTGACCCCAATAAACTGGCTGCTAGGGAACTGACAGCAGTGGATGTGATTAATGTGATCAACGAACAAAACTTTGATACCGGTGTGGGTAGAATCGGACAACAACCGGCTCCCCCTGGACAACAGTTTGAAATACCTTTACGTGCTCAAGGAAGGTTTAGAGATGTTGCCGAAGCGGAAGAAATGGTGGTCCAAGTGGGAGACGATGGCACTTTGATACGCATCAAAGATGTGGGAAGGGCAGAGTTAGGAATGGAAAACTATGACACCTTAGTGGATGTCAATGGCAACCCTGGTGTCGCTTTTTTAATCTATCAGTTACCCGGTAGTAACGCCCTGGAAACTGCAGAAGCAGCGAAGGCGAAAATGGCTGAGTTAGAACCTAATTTCCCGCCAGGGTTAAAAGTTGTCATCGGGTTGGATAATACCCTGTTTGTTAACGCCTCTATTCAAGACTTAACCGTTACCCTCTTACAAGCGATTGCTCTTGTAGTATTGGTGATCTTCGTTTTCCTACAAGACTGGCGCACCACGATTATTCCAGGTATTGCTATTCCTGTAGCTTTGGTAGGGGCAATGATTGGCTTGAATGCTTTTGGGTTTACCCTCAACCAGTTAAGTCTCTTTGCTTGTGTATTGGCAACGGGGTTAGTGGTGGATGATGGGATTGTGATTGTAGAAGCAGTTTCGAGTAAGTTGTCTCAGGGAATGCGCCCAACTCAAGCGGCAATGGATGCAATGGATGAACTGTTTGGGGCCACAATTGCTACATCAGTGGTATTGATGGCGGTATTTATCCCCGTTTGTTTTTTCCCCGGAACTACAGGGATTGTTTATCGACAGTTTGCTTTAACTATCATCTTTGCGGTGATGTTCTCCACATTCAATGCTTTAACCTTCTCCCCAACTATGTCGGCCATTTTGCTCGGACCACCGGAAACCAAACATGGACCTTTGGCCATCTTTTTTAATGCCTTTAACCGTGTTTTTAACCTTATTCAAGCAGGATATGCTTATTTCATTCGCTTCTTAACTCATGTAAGAATTATTGTTATGGCCTTATTTGTGGCTGGTTTACTGGCAACGGGTTGGATATACACCACCATGCCCTCAGGGTTTATTCCGGCAGAAGATCAAGGCTACTTTTTCGGGATCACAGAAGCACCTCCAGGTGTTTCTCTTAACTATACCTACGCTATTGATCAACAAACCACAAAAATTATCCAAAATATGCCCGACGCGGATCAAGTTTTGGACCATACGGTAAGTTTAACTGGGTTTTCTTTTGAGGGAAGAAACGCCAATAAGTCTATTACCTTCATTAAACTTAAACCCTGGGAAGAAAGGCCCGGTCCAAAAAAATCAGCCTTTGGTATTATTCAATATCTCAACAAAACTTTTTCTCAAGAAGTTACAGGAGCTAGGGTAATCGCATCTAATGCACCGGCAGTGGATGGTTTGAGTAACTTTGCCGGTTCAGAAATGTTTATCCAAGACCGTCAGTTGAAAGGGATGCCTGTATTAATCGATAATGTTAGAAAGATGATGGCGGCGGCTAACGAACGAGACGAAATTGGGGTCATCTTTACTACTTTTACTTTTGATAGTCCTTTAACCACAATGGAAATCGATCGGGCTAAGGCTAAGGCCCAAGATGTGCTCATAGATGACGTTTTGAGAACGCTACAAACCTATATTGGGTCTAACTTTGTTAATCAATTTGTCTTTGAAGGCCGTCTTTATCGGGTTTATGCCCAAGCAGAAGCTGATGCAAGGGCGAATCCGGCTGATATAGGCAACTTATATGTACGATCGAGTCAAGGGGCAATGATTCAACTGAGTAATATTGTTACCACAACCCCTACCACCTATCCCCCCATTCTCACCCGTTACAAAACCTATCCGGCTGTTAAGTTAATTATTTCACCGGCATCAGGTTATAGTTCCGGGCAGGTAATCACAACTATGGAAGAGGTAGCTAAGGAGACGCTACAGCCTGGTTTTGGTTACGAATGGACCAATACGGCTGCGGAGGAAAAAAGTTCGGCAGGGGCAGCCCCTATCGTGTTTGGGTTAGCGTTTGTGATGGTATTCCTCGTGTTAGCGGCTCAATACGAAAGCTATATCGATCCCACTATCATCCTGTTAACTGTTCCTTTGGCTATTTTAGGGGCATTAGGGATGATTTGGTTACGGGTAACGTTTGTGCAAACTGCACCGTTTAATCCTGGTAATGGCATTTGGCCAGTGTTGAACAATAATATGTATGCCCAGGTAGCGTTAGTTATGTTAATCGGTTTGGCTGCGAAAAATGCCATCCTTATTGTCGAGTTTGCTAATCAGTCTCGTGATCTAGGCATGAGTATCACTCAAGCTGCTATTAATGCGGCCGAACAACGGTTACGCCCTATTTTGATGACGGCGGTTTCATCTCTGGTGGGGTTTGCCCCTTTATTGAGTGCGTCGAGTGTGGGGGCAGTCAGTCGTTGGTCTTTGGGAACGGCTATTTTTGGAGGTTTGGCTTTAGCAACGGTGTTAAGTTTGGTTTTAGTTCCTATCCTCTATATCGTTATCAAGAACTTTGAAAAATACATCTTGGGGGGTGATGGGGGAACTCCTCCTGGTGCGTCTGGAAATGGTCATGGAAACGGCAATAAACCTTCTCCTAATGCGCCGACACCTCAAAAACAGCCAACTCCTGTACCTTAATTTAATTGGGCTTAATAGTATTAAGCCCGGACAAGAATCAGTAATAAGCTAAGGAGTAACTAAAATGTTTAAAAATTGGACTTTTAATGATTTGATGAATCACATTCTTTTTGTTGGCACGATTATCTTATTAATTATTTCGTTTACCTAAATAGGAACCTAAAAATTATGAATCTTAGAAAGATTATTTTTGCTGGTATTGTAACTGCTTTAATTGGGGCTATGTTTGGATTGGCTGTTACTAAAATAGCACAACGGGAACAACGTAGAAAAATTATGCTTATTACTGGTGCCAGTCTAGGGTTTGTTATTGGTGCTTTTCAAGAATCTGTTCAACAACAAAAGAAAATTAGGGATGATGAATATGGTGATAGTAATTCTTGGAAATAAGGATTCTCAATTACAAAAAAAAGGTTTTCAAGCCTCTAACTTGAGGTTGATTTAATTCTAAATTCTACATTCTGATTGACTTTTTTTGCTAAAATATTAGTAATATTGTTATAGTTGACAGAGCTTTTTTTATGGCAAACTAATCATAGTTTATAATTTATAATTATCTACAAAGTCATTAAGTATTTAAGAATTAATGTTAGGAATAAGACGAAAAAGTAAGGTTAATAAAGCGGTTGCTATAGCAACAATAATAGGAATGATTAAAGCTTTAACACCTTTTAAGTCTGCTATTTCTTGAATTAAAAAAGTCTGATCTTTTTTTAAGTCTTTGACATCTTCTTTGAGAGTTTTGATATCTTTTTTAATGTTTCCTACTTCTGTTACTCCTACTTTTAAATCGGTAACGTCTTTTTGGATGTAGTCTAGCTTATTGTTGACATCTTTCTGCATAGTGTCTAACTTATTATTGAAATCTTTTTGTGTCGTGTCTAGCTTACTATTGAAATCTCTTTGCATAGTGTCTAGCTTATTGTTGACATCTTTAATTTCTTGTTTTAGTTCTTTAAGAAATTCCTCTAAGACATATGTAACGGTAATAGGTTCATTCATTGTCTTAACTTTTATAAATATTATAGTATTCATTGTATCAAATGTAATTCTAAATTCTAAATTCTTCATTCTTCATTCAATTCTGGGTTTTCTTGCTCTGCATAAATGGTTAATATGGTTGCGAGGGTTTCCACTTCACAATCATCACCAGGACATCCTTGATAAGCTTTGAGTGCTAGTTTCCACTGTTTTAGGTTGGCTGCACTTTCAGACATAGCTGTTAAAGCAGAGGCTTTGGCAGAGGAATCATCAATGTTGTCCGTAGTCGAGAGAGCCTTGTCGAGCAGAGTAAGGGCTTTGTCCGGTTGCTTTAGCTGCTCATAAGTTTCAGCCATCTTCCTTAAAGCATAGGCTTTGTCAGAGGAATCATCAATGTTGTCCGTAGTCGAGAGAGCCTTGTCGAGCAGAGTAAGGGCTTTGTCCGGTTGCTGTAGCTTGCCAATAGTTTCAGCGAGTGCCCTTAAAGCATAGGCTTTGTCATCCGAATCATCAATGTTGTTCGTAGTCGAGAGAGCCTTTTCCAGCAGAGTAAGGGCTTTGTCTGGTTGCTTGAGTTTGTCAATAGTTTCAGCCATCTTCCTTAAAGCAGAGGCTTTGGCAGAGGAATTATCAATGTTGTCCGTAGTCGAGAGAGCCTTGTCGAGCAGAG
Source organism: Crocosphaera sp. (assembly GCA_030064935.1). Lineage (GTDB taxonomy): Bacteria > Cyanobacteriota > Cyanobacteriia > Cyanobacteriales > Microcystaceae > Crocosphaera. Next base: position 29,501 of record JASJEA010000013.1, read on the forward strand.
TAAGGGCTTTGTCTGGTTGCTTTAGCTGGCCAATAGTTTCAGCGAGTGCCCTTAATGCAGAGGCTTTGTCACGGGAATCATTAATCTTGTCCGTAGTCGAGAGAGCCTTGTCGAGCAGAGTAAGGGCTGTGTCTGGTTGCTTTAGCTGGCCAATAGTTTCAGCGAGTGCCCTTAAAGCAGAGGTTTTGTAACGGGAATGATCAATGTTGTCCGTAGTCGAGAGAGCCTTGTCGAGCAGAGTAAGGGCTTTGTCCGGTTGCTTTAGCTGCTCATAAGTTTCAGCTATCGCCGTTAAAGCAGAGGCTTTTTCATAGGAATGATCAATGTTGTCCGTAGTCGAGAGAGCCTTGTCGAGCAGAGTAAGGGCTTTGTCCGGTTGCTTTAGCTGCTCATAAGTTTCAGCGAGTGCCCTTAAAGCAGAGGCTTTGTGAAAGGAATGATCAATGTTGTCCGTAGCCGAGAGAGCCTTGTCGAGGAGAGTAAGGGCTTTGTCTGGTTGGTTTAGCTGGCCAATAGTTTCAGCGAGTGCCTTTAAAGCATCGGCTTTGTAACGGGAATGATTAATGTTGTCCGTAGTCGAGAGAGCCTTGTCGAGCAGAGTAAGGGCTGTGTCTGCTTGCTTTAGCTGGTCATAAGTTTCAGCGAGTGCCCTTAAAGCATCGGCTTTGTCATCGGAATCATCCATGTTGTCCGTAGTCGAGAGAGCCTTTTCCAGCAGAGTAAGGGCTGTGTCCGGTTGCTTTAGCTTGCCAATAGTTTCAGCGAGTGCCCTTAAAGCATCGGCTTTGTCACTGGAATGATCAATGTTGTCCGTAGTCGAGAGAGCCTTTTCGAGCAGAGTAAGGGCTTTGTCCGGTTGCTTTAGTTGGCCAATAGTTTCAGAGATCGCCTTTAAAGCATCGGCTTTGTCACTGGAATGATCAATGTTGTCCGTAGTCGAGAGAGCCTTGTCGAGCAGAGTAAGGGCTTTGTCTGCTTGCTGTAGCTGGTCATAAGTTTCAGCCATCGCCATTAAAGCATAGGCTTTGTAACGGGAATCATTAATCTTTTCACTCAGTTTCAATGCTCTCTCAAAATTCCCATCCTTAGCAAAGGCTGTCACCGCTTGAGCCTGATACCAAGAACCACTAATTTTCTCACTAATATTGCTTAACTTCCAACGCACTTGTGTGATTATTCCTGTGGTCGTATAGTTCAACCAACTCCAAACCCCGATAACAATAAAAATCAGACTGCCAACAAATCCCAAAACTGCATAAATTTTCTGCTTACTTTTTTGTAATAAGACTTGTTTCTGTTCCCGTTTCTTTCCCCATCTCAGATAAGGTTGTTGCTGTTCAAGTAACCATAATTCCTTGAGATTAAAATAATAACGAGAACTACGACGATTCCCTAACCACTCATTCACCCGACGCTCTAATAGTTGATTGGCACGGTAAGCTTGATCTTGTATTTTTTCCCCTAAACGAATCACTGCCGAGATCATGCCTTCATGGGACAATTCAAACCCTTTGATTCCCTCTTTCTCAGCCACGGTAATTAATCCCGTTTCCTGTAAATAGGTAACAATTTTCTCTACTTCCTTAGCTGCAATATGTGCTTTAACCTTTTCCTGTAATTGTTCTAAGGTTTGTACTTGGGAACGAGTTTGCTGTTCCAAATTAGTCAAAGCAACTAACACCTGTATGGCAGATTTTTTTCTCTCGCTTCCCAAGGGTTCTAACATACTCTCTAAAAAGCTACGACGTAATCCTTCAATTCCTCCTAATTTTTGGAAAACTGTATGATTAAATGCACGCATCGCTGAGGTATTTTGCTGTTTAATGGTTTCAGCAATAATCTGTAAGTCTACAGGAGAAATTAAACCATCGCTCACACTGGCTAACTCTTTTTCTAAGACTTCTTGAACATAATCTCTTTCAAACCCTTGTTTATCGTTTTCTGCAATGGCTAAATCTTCTTCTGCCATGACTGCAAGAATCATGGTTGCTTCTTCTGGTGAGAAATTCTTGATATAAAAAGAGTTACCTCCGCTCTGACTACCAATTCTCAAACTATAGTTTAATGCTTCTTGAATTTCATCTAAACGAGCAAACCAATCTTCTCGAATCGAAACTAAAATTTTTACTTCTTCTGTAAGCTCATTATCGTTATACCAGGTGACTAATTCTTGAATAAAACTATCCCGTCTTATCTTGTCATCTGTATAAACAAAAAATTGCTCAAATTGATCAAAGACTAAAATTAAACATTTAAAGTCTTCACAACTCTGGGATGCCGTCTCTATTCCTTTCTTTAGTAGTTGGATAAAATTAAGACTTTCAACCTCTGCATTATCTAGACTTAAACTGTCTACAAAGGCATCTTTGACTGTTTCCAATGAATCTGAATCAGAAAATTTAACATAAACCCCTCGATAAGTCTCTGTCTTATTTAATGTCGCCAAAAGTCCCGCTTTAAGATAAGAACTTTTGCCAGATCCTGATTTTCCTTTCAATACCCCAAAACTAAACTCAGGATGAACAACATTTTCGATAATAACTCTTAAATCTCTATAACCTTGTAAGCGAGCATAAATCTCTGCATCTTCTTCTTCAAAGGAACTCAAAAACTTAATCGCTTTACGTTTTTCTGCTTCTCGATAAATATGTTTGATGGGTGGTTTCGTTCTTAATTCAATGATTAACCCCACAAAAAACATTACCCCTAACATAACCCAAATACCATAAAAAATAGGCTCTTTAACCATTGTCCCTAGGGTAAGTTTTGTCCCCCAAAACACCAGAAAAACTGCGATCGCAAACATCAATAATCCTACCCAGTCTCGGTTACGAATCATCCCTGCTACCCAGCGCAGAAACTCCGTTAACCCCTTCGTTAAACTGGTGATAGACTTAATTCCCTTTTCTACCGTCTCAACCCCAGAAGAGGGCGAATTGTCACTCATAAAAGCCCTTTTTTACAGTTTTCTATTGAGTGTATCAAAATTTTAAGTAGTGGGAGGTAATTCTAAATTCTAAATCCTAATTCACTCAATTCACATTTCATTCATTTTGTCAAATCGCTTCACAAAAGTACATCCCCATTTTAGTAAATTTGCTCAAGAATTAACTAAATTTTCGGAATTAGAGTCAGCGATCGCTGATATTTGCTAACCTTTGACTACCGATTATCTAGGTTGTAGAGAATAAACGAATTTGTAGACAAACGTGCTCTAGATTCTCGGCATAACCATAATACCATAAAGTGGCGAAAACTCGTAAATTATTGATAATAATTCTCACACATTTAGTTATGTAACAATTTCAACTAATCGAAATAAATCAACCAATCTCGTAAAAAGATAACTATTAATTATGCACCGTAGGAAACTGAGTCGTTAGAGATTAATTACCCCTTTAGCTTAAGAAACGTAAAGCAATGAACTACTCTTGTAAAGTTTTATATTTCTTGGAAAAAAAAGGTTTTCAAGCCTCCAACTTGAGGTGGAGGTAATTCTAAATTCTGATTGACTCTAATCAATGGTTGAATGGCGTAGGTATAAATAAGGAAGAAGATAGTCAAATATCTGTTGATCTGATTATCAGTTAAAAATGGGAAGTATAGAGAGTGTAGTAAGAGTGGAGAGTCATGAAATTTTAGGTTAAATTAGAACGGGAACCCAATCGATTGTATCTGGATCAACCTTGGTTTTCCCAATTAACTAATCTATCCTGTTCCATTTCGTTTAAATATATGTTAAGCCGTATTCAAGATAGTCTTAACAGTCTTGGTAGTTTGTTTGGAGGAAAGTCCCAAGGGGTGGGCTTAGAAATCACCCCAGAAAGGCTGAACTTAGCCAAACTGACTAAGCATGGTCAAGGCTATAAAGTTGCCAAATTTTGTAGTGCAGAGGTGCCTGAAGGCATTTTTGAGGAGGGCAAAATCATTGACTCTCCAGGGTTAGCCGAATTGATTCAGGAGTTTTTTGCCGAGAACAAAATCAAGACAAAACGCATTGCCACCGCCGTTCCCATGCGGGAGGCTATTATTCGTATTATCCCCATTCCCGCAGAATTGGATGAAGCGGAACTACGGGATATGGTGTTAAACCATGAAGCAGCTTTGTACCTACCTTATCCTAGAGAAGAAGTGGATCTCGATTATCAAAAATTGGGATTTTTTGAAGATGAGGATGGCATTGAAAAAGTCCAGGTTCTCTTGGTAGCCACCAGAAGAGAAGTAACAGACTCTTATATGGATACCTTTGGTCAAGCTGGACTACAAATTGATGTGCTAGAAATCAACAGTTTTTCCGTAATTCGTACCATTAGAGAACAACTGCGTCAGTTTGGGTCCAAAGAAGCGACGGTTTTAGTGGACTTAGAATTTGATAGTACAGAAATTGCCATTGTCGTTGATGGCGTTCCCCAATTTTCTCGAACCGTTCCCATTGGCACCTTTCAGATGCAAAACGCCCTATCACGGGCCATGAATTTGCCCCCCTCCCGTAGCCCTGAAATTCTCCAGGGTATGACCATTCCCGTGACTCAGTTTGATAGTTTAACCACCCAAGGAACAGCCGTTAACCCAGGAATGACTGCTTTAATGAGAGTGTTAGGGGAATTAACCGACGAGTTGCGCCGTTCCATTAACTTCTACTTAAACCAAAGTGAAGAACTTGAAGTGGTACAACTGCTGTTGGCAGGACCGGGAGGGGGGTTAGTGCAACTCGACGAATATTTTACCCATCGTTTAAGTTTACCCACCATGCAAATTGATCCCATTGCTGCTTTATCCTTAGAAATGGATCAAGACGTTCCTTCCGTGCAACGGCCGGCCTTAGGAACGGTCTTAGGTTTAGGGTTAAGGGAGGTCTAATTCAATGTATAGTTTAGATGTTAATTTTCTTAAAGATCGTAATCTTGATACTGGTGCCAAAGTAACGAGCACCAGTTTAGCACCAACTCGCAGCTTTTCTCTGACAGAACAACTGCCTCTGTTAATTGGTGGGGCTGTTATGGTCATCTTACCTGCTATTACAGCTAGTTCTTTGTTGGTGTTGAATCAATTATCCTCTTCAACTCAGCAGAGAATACAACAGTTAGACAGTCAACTTGGACAACTCAATGCTCAAAATAAGAGTATTGAAGAAATTGAAGCCAAGGTTAAACAAAATGATGAGGAGATTAAATCGTTAGTCACCGTCTTCAATCAAATTCGTCCTTGGTCAGCCCTGTTACGGGAAATTGAAGGACAAATTCCCCCCAATGTACGAGTCAATTCTATCATCCAAAAAGAAAATGAATTGAGCATTATCGGTCTTGCCATAACCTATGATGACCTCAATGACTTTTTATTAACCTTACAAAGTTCTCCTTTGCTAGAAGCAGAAGAAACGGTCATTGAAACAGCTAGTTTACAGGATATTCCCGTAGAAATAGAAGTCCCTGACAATGTTGAAGTGGAAACTCCCAAAGGGGTGAGATACACGATCAAAACTGCTATTAGTGATCGTCCCTCATCGGATTTAAGACGGATCTTCTCTGATAATGGAGCCATTGGTTTAATTAACCGTATTGAAACCCTCGAACGTAAAGGAGTATTAAAACGATGACTGTTTCAGATGAATTTAACTCCACACAAACCGATGTGGATTTTGATGAGGTTGGTAGTGGTTATCCCACAGCCTTCGGTATCACCTTTACCCCTCAAATAACTGGTCTCATCTTGGGAGCATTAGGGCTATTAGGCTCGATTTATGTTGTTTTCAACTTCGTCATGCCGGCTCACAAGAGTTATCAAAGTCTCAAGGCGGATGAAGTGGCCAAACAAAGTCAAGTCAAGCAACAAGAGTCTGGAGAATTGAGTCAAAAAATGCTGGAAACTGAGGCTAAACTCAGAGAATCAGAAGCTCTGAGAAATCAGGTTTTGGCCCTATTTTCCAGCGAAGACAGTCTCAAAACTATGCTCTTCGACATTAACCAACTGGTGGAAAAACACAGATTGCAATTAATTAGTTTTAAACCAAATGGTTCGGTTACAGTGGTTACGGATGGTTCTTTAGGAACTGGGGTAAATAATCGTCTTAAACGGCAGCGATTTGGTCTAACTATTGAGGGCAATTTTGAGTCAACTCAAAGTCTTCTGCGAGATTTAGAGCGATTACAACCCCTATTAGTCATTACAGGACTAGACTCTAAATTAGTGGAAGACAAATTTTTGATCAACGTTAAAGATTCCGAAGAGGTGGGAGAAGAAACGACTATCACAGGCAATAACTCTTTAAAAACCCGTTTTACGTTAGATGCTATTTTACCCTTGAGTCCTGAAGAGTTAGCTAAATTGAGTCCTGAAGAAGAGGGTGAAGAGGCAAAATAGTCTCAATCTGTCATTATTTAGTTGTGTGTGAAAAGGAGTGAACCATGAAACAGTATCATTATCCGCTTATGACCAGTGGCCTATTGTTAATCCTACTAGGCCAACAACCTCTATGGGCGGTTGAGGAATCTCATTCTTTCTTAGAAAAGGGTGCAAAGATCGATCAACCAGAAATAGATCGAACTGTCCTGCCTAAAATTAATGCCCTGTTGGCAGAATTGCCTGATTTGCCAACGGATGAGGCAATGAAAGGGCAAAGAGGGCACTTGTTTACAGAAGGGCTTCAGCCCCTAGAAAACAGGGAAAAGAGCCCGAAAAATTTATTTACAGAATCCTTAGAGCAAGAAGAAACGATCGCTTCAGAAGACCTCTTCATTGCTCAAATACCGACGTATACCCCACCCCCAGGACAAACATTCCCTAGCCCGGCTCCTAATGTGCCTGTGCAGTCGACTCCTAATCAAGATGTGTTGGTCCCCAACCCCAATGTCATTATTAGATCGAATGGGAGTTCCATTCCTGATAGCCTACAACCCACCATGCCCGTTGCCCCCACGTTACCACGGGCTATCGCTCCACCGGTGGGAGATATGGCTATCTCGAATATTGATGCTAGTGCTGCCGAAGTAGACCTGGGAAGCAGTGCCATTGTGCCAAGGTTGGTGTTGCGACAAGCTCCGGCCAGGGAAGTATTAGCGGTTTTAGCTCGTTTTGCAGGGATGAACTTGGTGTTCACCGATGCCCCAAGTGGTGCAACCCCTGGAGCGAATGCTGCGGAAGAAGCAACGGTGTCCTTAGATTTAGAAAATGAACCGGTACAAGATGTGTTTAACTCAGTTTTGATGGTATCTGGTTTGCAAGCCAACCGTCGGGGACGTACCATATTTGTTGGTTCCCGTTTACCCCAAGGTGCTCGTAGCCTTGTCAGTCGTACTTTACGCCTCAACCAAGTCAAATCTGATAGTGCGGGGGTATTTTTGGCCTCTCAAGGGGCAGAAGTTCAGCGTTTGGTGACTACTAGCGAAGATGTGGTCGATCCCCAAACAGGAAGAACTATTGGGGTTAGAACATTGGCCCCCGAATTGGATATTTTAACGGCTGATAACAGTATTGGAGAAGGGTTTGCTTTGGCTCCTAAGTTGCTAGTGGGACTAGCAGTTAGCACCGATGAGCGCCTCAATACCGTTACCCTTGTGGGAGAGCCCCGTAAGGTTCAAGTAGCTACCTCTTTGTTAACCCAAATGGATGCCCGTCGCCGTCAAGTGGCCGTTAACGTCAAGGTGGTGGATGTGAGTTTGATTAACGAGCAATCTTTTAGTAGTAGTTTCTCCTTTGGCTCTGGAGATGCTTTTATTGTGCAAGATGATGGGGCTGCTGTCTTAAGGTTTGGCGGTTTTAGTCCGGTTAATGGTGCAGACATTAACAATGCGCCAAGTCGAGTGATTAATCCCCCAGTTATTGAGAATCCTTTGAGTGGGAGTAATGTCTTTTTTGATTTTGAGAATCCTGTTCCTATTGAAGGTGGTTTTATCAATTTGCCTATAGGAGGATTTCTAATTCCGGGTGCTTTTGCAGGGGTATCTTTAGATCCAACTGTTGTCGGAATCACTGAGTTTGGATTCACTGCTGAAGATGGGGTAATTGATTTCGAGACTACCCAGGAACTTCCCAGTTTTTTCCAATTTCCTCAACGATTTTTGGCTCAAATCGAAACTACCATTGACAGTGGTAATGCAAAAATTCTCAGTGACCCGACTTTAGTGGTTCAAGAAGGACAAGAAGCGACCATCGATTTAACACAAAAAGTGGTTGAAAGTGTCAACACTCAGGTTGATCCTCTCAGTGGTGTGCGTACCACAACGCCTATTTTACAAGATGCAGGGCTAAAAGTAACGATTAATGTCGATAAAATTGACGATAATGGTTACATTAGTGTGACAGTCGGTGCTTTAATTGCTTCTCCTGGTGCGCAAGAGATATTTGATAGTGGGGCTGGGGCAACTAATATCTTAACCTTGCTCAATCGCCGTCAAGTTACCTCTGGTTTAATTCGCTTGCGGGATGGTCAAACTTTGATTCTCTCAGGGATTATTCAGGAAGTTGACCAAAGTGTGACTAGAAAGGTTCCTTTACTGGGGGACATTCCTCTACTTGGAGCTTTATTCAGAAGTCAAACGGATACTTCCGATCGCACGGAGGTGATCGTTTTACTCACGCCCCAAATCCTTCATGATAATGGTCAATGGGGTTATAACTATCAACCGGGTCGAGGCACGGCTGAAGTGTTACGGGATCAAGGTTTTCCTGTTCAGTTAATCCCTTAAGATAATGGATAATGGATAATTTTTTGATTTTTAATTATCCATTATTGCTTAATTTCTATTTAACAAATGAATGATTCTGCTTTTTCTGAAAATCAATTTTTAATTCGCTTATCTCAAGCTCAATTGAATATTTTGGCGGTTTGTCCCCCTCAGTTTCAACGGCTTTATCTAGAACAGTTGGGTTCTCCTATTAGTCCAGATATTCAAGCAAATGTGCTTTGGGGGAACCAATTTCATCAGTTAATGCAGCAGCATTTTTTAGGGTTATCTATTGATGGTTTTTTTGCAGAAAATGAAGAGCTTAAAACTGTAATTGAATCTTTATTATCTGAGGTAAGTAAACGACATAAAATAAACTCTAATGTCTGGAAGGAAGCAGAACATTATCGTGTTTTAGAAAAGGATAATTATTTATTAACTGCTATTTACGACTTATTAATTATTAGTGAAGAACAAGCCGAAATTTTGGATTGGAAAACTTATCTAGAACCTCAAAATAAAGAAAAATTAGCACAAAATTGGCAAACTAAATTATATTTATATCTATTAACAGAAACCTCTAAGTATTTACCAGAACAAATTTCTATGACTTATTGGTTTGTTAAAATTCCCCATCAACCTAAATCTTTAACCTTTGAATACAGTCAAGAACTTCATAAAAAAAATGAGGAAGATTTACAAACTTTATTGACTAATCTTAACCAATACTGGTGGGATTTACATCAAGAAAATATTCATTTCCCTCATCTAAAAAATTGTGAAAGTTCTTGTCCTTATTATCGGTTATTTTCTTCTGACAATAGCTTTGATAATGATCTATTATTAAACATAGATGATATCGAAGAACTGCCCATTTAATTGAGTTTATCTGAACATTATTAACCCCGATATATTGCCAAGAAAAAGACTGGGTCAATTTTACATAACCCTTGAACTTTCAGTCTTCTTGCTTATTCTTATCTAATCAAAATAGAATAATGTGACTAATTTGCGTTGTTCTTCTGCTTCTTCACAAGTTTGCAGTAGGGTATGACTGTCATGGAAAGCAAAACAGATTAACTGTTGACAACGAGACACAATTTCTCGATTACACAATGCACTCGCTTCCCCCAAGGATAGACCATCATTGTCAGGGTTTTCCACTAAATGAATCACCCTCTCTAGTTGTTCTTTTGATTCTCTAGGCTGCTTGGTCAAACTCTGGGGTAAAATTACCGTTAAAAGGTTGGGATCTGCCCGCATGGCCCCTTTAATCGCGGCTGCGTTGGTTCCTGTGGCACCGGATGTCATCAAGCGGTTGCCACCTAAAACGAGGGCATAACTCATCATTTCGATTAACTGTTGATGAGTGATAGGAACATGGCGCGAACCCAATAAGGCAATACGTTTTGAACCTGTTTGCTGTATAGCAGCGAGTTCTTGCGCCAAAGTATCTAAGGTAGGAATATCAATTGATTGACTCAAAGATTCTCTCGTAGACTGCAAATGACCGTAAGCTATTCTAGCAAAGGTTTCTCGGTTGTAGCACAGATTTAATAATTTTTCTTAATTTAATAGAAAGCTGCTGATTGGCTAGAGAAACTGCCCGGTAGCTACTGGTGTGGTTCCGGTAGTTCACAAAGCACAAAAAAGGGGTCAATCATTATTAACCCCTATTCTCGCTAATATTATTACCAATTAACTTGGTTCAAGTATGATGGATAGCTGATGTCCATTGTAGTTGCTATTTCCGTCTTGACTGGCAACATCAGACAATCTCTCTACAATATGGTCTAACTTGTCTCGACCTAACTTCATAAATGCTCGTTCGCGTCCTCGAAACCTTATAGAAAACTTAACTTTTGAGCCACTTTCAAGGAATTTTCTGGCTTGTCTTAATTTGGTGTTGAGATCACCTGTATCAGTACAGTATCTCAGTTTAACTTCTTTGAGGGAGTTTTCAGTACGGTTTTTCTTAGCAAGAGATTCTTTTTTCTGTAACTCGTATTTAAACTTACCGTAATCAATCACTCTACATACTGGAGGGGAAGCATTGGGCGCAACTTCCACTAAGTCTAGATTTGCATCTTCTGCTAATTTTATTGCTTCTGTGAGGGGTTTAATACCAACTTGTTCCCCATCTTCCATGACAACTCTAACTTCTTCTGCTCGAATTCGATCGTTAATTTGATATTTATCGGTTTGGTTAAAAGGTTTAACGGGTTTATTCATTTTTCTGGGTCTTCCCAAACTGCTTTTTTCCTCCTAATCTGACAAAAACTTTTAGCTTTAAGCAACCTCATTGTATCCTATACTACAAACTATTGCAAGTTTTTACTGATACATATTTTTAACAACGTGGTACGGTCACTTTCGCTTAAGGGTTCTCCTTGTTCAATTTTTTGACATAACTTGGATCTTTTTTCAGTAAGATTACGCCTAATAATTGTTTGCGCTTCGCTAATTTTATGCAAAGGAAACTCATCAAAAATACCTTGACTTACTGCTAATAAAACGGCTATTTGTTCAGCAACTCGAATGGGTTGATATTGGGGTTGTTTGAGAACTTCTCTAACTCGACGGCCCCTTTCTAACGTTTGACGGGTAGCGGGATCTAACCGTGTCGCAAAGCGGGAAAAGCTTTCTAACTCTTCAAATTGAGAATAGGATAACCGTAAGTCCCCGGCAACGGAGCGATAGGCTTTTAACTGGGTTTTTCCTCCTACACGCGAAACCGAGCGCCCCACATCTACTGCGGGTAAAATACCTTTTTGAAAGAGATCGGGGGTTAGATAGATTTGTCCGTCGGTGATAGAAACAAGGTTTGTGGGAATGTAAGCAGAGAGATTTTGCGCTTCTGTTTCCACGATAGGTAACGCTGTCAACGAGCCTCCCCCTAAATGGGGGCGCAGACGAGTTGATCGTTCTAAAAGACGGGAATGAATATAAAAAATGTCCCCTGGGAAGGCTTCTCGACCGGGGGGACGACGCAAAAGTAAAGATAACTCTCGATAGGCGCGGGCGTGTTGGATGAGATCGTCGTAGATAATGAGAACATCGCGCCCTTTTTCCATAAAATATTCACCCATGGACGTTGCAGCGTAGGGAGTTATATATTGCAACCCTGGGGGACTTTCTCCTGGGGCAACAACGACGATACAGTTATCCATCACCCCATAGGTGCGCAATTCGTTAATCAGTTTAGCAACGGCAGAACTTCTTTGTCCTATGGCGCAATAAATAGAGATTACCCCTGTCTCTTTTTGGTTCAAAATGGTATCGAGGGCGATCGCTGTTTTTCCTGTTTGGCGATCGCCTAAAATTAGTTCTCGTTGTCCTCTCCCAATGGGTATTAATGCGTCGATCACTTTGATACCGGTTTGTAGGGGAACAGTAACCGGGGCGCGATCCATGATAGCAGTGGCTTCTCGTTCAATGGGTAAACGCTTTGTAGCGGCGATCGCCCCTTGATTATCTAAAGGTCTTCCCATGCCATCAACCACTCGCCCTAATAACCCTTCTCCCACCGGAACATCCATCACTCGTCCAGTGGGATAAACTTCACATCCTGCGGTCAAGTCTTCATCGGCATCGAAGAGGATAACGCCCACTTCTTGGGGGTCAAGGTTGAAAGCCATTCCTAGGGTTTTTGAGCCCAATGTGACCACTTCTTCTGATTTAACGTTGGGTAGTCCTGTTACACGAGCGATGCCGCTACTTAAATAAGTAATGATTCCAATTTCTTGAGGGGTTAGTTGAGGTTGATGGTTGTTTAAAACTTGCTCAGAAATATCAAAAAGATGGTCTAAAATTCCTTGAAGTGACTGATTATCGGGTAACATTATTTTCTCCTTCTAAAGATTGGGACATTTGAGTTTCTAATTCATCAAGATAATGCTCTAGGTTCCAAGGTATTTTATAGCCATGATTTAAAAGTTCAATGCCACAAATTAAATGCTCTGTGTGTTCAAAGTTAATGTTTATTTCTGGTTTAAATTGTTTTTGCAGTGCTTGGATTAATTGTTGTTTTTGTGATTCGGATAGGTTAAAGGTGGAGCGAATGGTAAACTTTTCATGACTTTCCTGATTTAACTCATTATTTTCCATGTTTTTATTTTCAGCAATTTGGGGTAATCCTTGAATAAACTTGTTGATTATTTGTTGTTCAAGCTCGACATCGGCTAAGTTTTGTAATATTTGTCTTGCTAGTTTCATCATCTGTTGATTAGCTTTTTGTCTAAAGCTATCTAAAAAAGTCTTTTTTTCCCTTTGTAGTTGTTCGTACCATTCCTGCCTTAAGTTTTTAACTTCTATTTTGGCTATCATCATTAATTCTTGTTTTTCCTCTTCACTTTCTTCTTTTATTTGTTTGATTCTATTTTGTTTATTATCTTCCCATTCTTGTTGTTTCTGACAATAATATTCAGCTTCTTTTTGGGCTGCTTCTCTAATATCTTCAGCTTCTTGTAAACGACTCATAATATTATTTTCTCGCTCTTCCATCGCCTTAATAATTGGTTGGTATAAAAATTTTTTTAACAAGAAAACAAGGATCACAAAGTTCAGAATTTGAGCAAACGTTGTAAAGGGGTCAATTAACATAGTTTTCCTCACATTATTGTTTGATATTTGATGAACGACGTTGAACTAAACCCGTTATCATAGCTAGGGCAAAAACACCTAATAAAGCAAAACCTAATAATATTTTTCCCCCTTCTAATAATCCTGCTCCCAAAGCAACAATGGGGGGGTTAGAAATAGCAATGCTGATAACTAAAGCAGGGATAAACTTACGCCAAGGGGCTTTAGTTAGTCCCACACCATAACAAACAAAATCAAAAAAGCCTGTCATTAAGAAACCGGTCAAAAGGAAAAAATTATGTTCTAAATGACGTTGACTCAACCTATCAATTTGGTTAATAAATTTTGCTCCTACCAGTCGCTCTACTAAGTTACGACCATAACGCCTTGAGAGGAAGAAACTCAAGGAACAGGAGATTAAGTCAGCTACACAGATAACCAAAAGACCTTGAGTAAAGCCTAATAGTCCACCGGATAAGACAGAATAGACGGTCCCTGGTAAGGCCGGAATGACGACGCTGGTGAAGCGTAGAAGAAAAATGCCCAAGGGAACCCATGTTCCTAATGCTTCAACTTGTGTTCGTAACTGTCTGACTCCATAGTGATTTATCACGCCAATAATTAAGATTATGAGGGCAAAAATAACCAGAAAACGGATAATTTTTCTCATAACTATTGCTCTCCTTAATCTGGCCAGCCTAGATTTCTTATGGTCTTTTTTTCTTCCATGATGTGGGGTGTTTTCTTAATGGTATTTTATATAGTCTTTGATTACAGTTTTTGTAGCAAATTATGTTATTTTTTCGATTCTACTAGATTTTTGACTTTATTGATTCGTAATGACATAGTTCCAAAAAGGATTCGCAAAAATTAGAATCAAGGTAATAACAAAACAGTAAATTGCTGTTGATTCAACCAAGGCCATACCCACAAATAAAGTACGAATAATCGTGTTAGCCTCATCTGGTTGCTGTGCTAAGGCTGATAAGGCTTGTGCCACTGCCCTTCCTTCCCCCAATGCCGGTCCAATAGAACCAATGGCAATAGTAAGTCCTGATACCACAATAGAAGCGGCTCCAATTAAACCAATATTATCCATTTTTTTCGTCTCCTGTTGTTTCTTGTTGTTGGGTGGCTGCGGCAATAAATACCATCGCTAAGATAGCAAAAATATAAGCTTGAATCAATCCGGTCAATAAACCCATCGCTTGCATGATAATGGGAAAAAATAAGGGAGCAACAGATAGGAGTATTCCTGCAATCATTGTACCACTCATAACATTACCAAATAGACGTACTGCCAGAGATAAGGTATTAGAAAAACGTCCAATAATATTAAAAGGTAACATCATCGGAGTAGGAGAAAGATAATATTTTTTAAAGTAATTAAAAAATCCTTGTTTAGAAATTCCATATAAAGGAATCGCTAAAAAAACACAGATAGCTAAGGCAGCAGTCGTTGATAGAGAACCGGTTGGGGGTTGATATCCTGGAATAATAGTGAGTAAGTTAGAAATAGCAATAAAGATAAATAATGTACCCACAAAAGGCAAATAAGGTTCTGGTTTTTGTTGACTAATTTCTTCGATTTGTTTATTGATATTAAGGACAATTACTTCCAAAATGTTTTGTTGTCTTGATAAACGATGGGAACTAGAAAGATTACGGGTGACTAATCCAGAAAAAATAACTAATAAAATCATAATTATCCAAGTAAAAACGAGAGTAGCATTAACAGAAATAATACCCCATTCCCAAAAAACAATTTCATCAGGTGTTAATATCATTGGTAATTATTGTCCTCTCTATTATTTTTGTTTTTCCTAGAAGCAATTCATAAATTACCTCTACAAATACAATTTATTGAGCAATTTGAATTAGACTAAGCAGTGTGTGCTATTATACAAAATAGTCAGGTATGATGCTAATGTTGTATCTTCACAGTCTTAATTATAGTCCCATTCCGCAGATTGACAGTTATTATAGTAAAGGTCAACAGTTGTTAGTCCCTACAATCTTTAAAATAATGTTATATTATTTTATTAACAAAAGTTAATGGAGTTAATTATTTCTATTTTTAATGGTCTATTACCTGTTAATCTGTCCTCATTTTTAGGGACAATGATATTGATATTTTTCTTAGGGTTTGCTATTGGTTTAGGATATTTTGGGGGACTTTGGTTAACCTTAAAAAAACTTCCTCAAACCAGTCATCCTTATCGTTTAATGATAGGTAGTTTTATTCTAAGATTAATGATAACCTTATGTTGTTTTTATGGACTAATCTATTTATTTGATAATTTAGAAACTGGCATTATGCTATTTATTGCGGTTTTAGGATTTATTTTGGCTAGACTTGTTCTAACTCAAAAAATTATAACTTAACACAGTATCTAGGATGTGTAAGTCAGTAACTTTTTAAAATAATCATAGAGTTTGAAATAATTGCCCAACCTACAAGTAAATTGAATCTGATACTATTGTAGGTTTTTAATACTATTAAATCCAATACCATTCTTTTTTTACTGTGTTAATGTTGCAGGAATTAAATATATGTTTATAATATTGATTATCCACATTATCCATTGATGCTACATGAGTGCAAAACCGTTACAAAAGATACTATTTGGAAGTCCCGGAACAGGAAAAAGTTATAAAATTAGAGAGATAGCTCAACAAGAGTTAAATATTGAGTTTGATGAGAACAGTAAAATACTGAAGAATACAGTTAAAACTGTGTTTCATCCTGAATATACATATGCTGACTTTATGGGTAAGTTACTCCCTTTAACTCAAGGTAACAATGTTATTTATAAATATTATCCTGGTCATTTTTTACGTGCGTTGGGAATGGCCTATAAAGGTTTAATTGATGGTCATAATCAACATTATTTATTAGTTATAGATGAGTTAAATAGAGGGAATGCAACTGCTATTTTTGGTACAGTATTTCAGTTATTAGATAGGGAAGATGATTATTGGTCAACTTATGAAATTGATATTTCTGAAATGGAGTTGATTGGTTTATTGAATGTAATGGGATATCAAGCAGAAATTAATAATAAAGGAAAGATCATAGTTAATGATATTCCTTATAATAGATTTTATCAAGATATTGAAAGAAAAATACAATCGAATCATCCTGAAGCAATGAGAGTTTTATCTTTATTAAAAGATACTAATAACCCTAAAATAAAAATTTCTAGTAATTTATCAATTCTCGCTACAATTAATACATCTGACGAGTCAATTTACTATTTAGATACTGCATTTAAAAGACGATGGGATTGGGAATATATTGAAATATTCAATACTACAATTAATTATAATGATATCCCTAAAGAAATTCGAGGTGTTAAACTGATTTTTGATTTTATTCCTGGTATCGTAGAACTAGATTGGAGTTCCTGTATTGTTGGATTAAATGATTTTATTAAAGATAATCACCAGATTATTAGAAGAATAGAAGATAAACAAATAGGTTGGTGGTTCATTAAACCAGATAATGACGTATTTTCACAGGAAAATATAATTTCAGAGGAAAAAGTCATAAATAAGTTAATGTTTTATCTTTGGGATACCGTCTTTACGAGAGATAAAAGACCCCTAGAAACTGTTCTAAAAAAAGTTGTAGGAAATGAAAAATTAAAATTAGTAACCTATGGAGAATTTATATCATATAGCTATGAGTTTATGGAGTATTTGTATAAAAGGGGGTCTGGATTAATTATTTATCCTCAATTAGTAGAATCAGATGAATCAGATGAAAGTAGTATTATAGGTTTTTGATTAATAAGAAAGTAAAAAAATATATTAATTTTTTCATAATGATAAACTTTAACCAACTAAAATTAATTATTGATGATAAATATTCCTTTGTAGGGATAGAAAAAAAAGATAATGAACTTTGTTTTTATCTACCTAAAGGATTTGAGTATAAACTAGAAAAAATAGAAACTTTTGATGAGAAAAGAAAACTTTTTTTCTTGTTTTATCGTATCTTCCATAAATTTAAAAATATTTGTCTAGAAAAAGGATATCTAGATGAAAACTCTAAGATACTTAAATCAGATAGAGATGGAATTATTGATAATGATCTGGGTTCAGATGTCATCGAAAATGAAGCAGAAGAAAACATTTTTTATTCTAAACTAACCAGTATTGATACAATTTTAGAAACCTATAATGAACCCAAAATACTCAGTTTAGTTTATCGAACCAGTAAAGGAGAAATATTCGATTATAGTCAATCTTATAAGTTTCTACATCGTGCTATTTTTTTACCAAATAATGCAGCTTATGTTGATTATATGGATTTACCTCGTAAACAAGTTCAGTTTCAGTCAACTGATTTAGTTGCCATGTATTGTTATTTATTATGGGAAGTAAAAAAACAATTAAATGGTTCTACAGTACATACTATGCTAAGCTATCAGCTAGATGCCAAAACAATAAAGCTCTATTTTTGAAGTTATTTACATTCCTAAAACCAAAACCGCAACGTTTTAAAACT
>JASJEA010000167.1 GCA_030064935.1 Crocosphaera sp.
TGAACTTCTACAACTTTTTCTTGCCGCTCTTCAGATTTAGTTGCAGTTCTCATTTCTGTTAGTAATGTATCAAGTTCATCACTGTGATAACCTTCCATCCAACCAGGAGAATGCCACAATGTATAAAGAAAATCTGGGTCGTACCAAGACCACCCCATCATATCAATAACACCATTACCTTCTGCTTGACTATTTTCCTTTTTTATTCTGGCATTAAGACTGCCAATATCCATTGTTTCTAAATTAGCTTTTATACCCACTTCTTCTAATTGAGTTTGAAAATTTTCGATAATTTTTTCACGGTTTCCTCCCTTCCAAGTTAGGAGAGTTACTTCTAATGGTTTATCTTCACTATAACCAAGTTCACTTAGTAGAGTTTTTGCCTCTTCCGGGTCTGGTTTAATACTAAACTCCGAACAAAGTTTTTGATCATTAGGAAAAATAACATCGGCGATCGCACATTCCGAAGGTTTAGCTGAACCGGCTAATACTTCATCTATTGCTTTTTTTGGATCTATTCCATAAGCTATTGCTTGTCTTGCCTTTTTTTCATTAAAAGGTGATCGAGAAGTAACGAATTCTAAAAATACTATTTGCCCAGTATTTTCGGCAGTATAAAGTTTTAAATTAGAGTCTTGCTTGAGATTAGAAACTTCTGTTATTGGAGGTTCAGTTAAATGAATTTCTCCAGACTTAATAGCTGCTAAACGAGCTTCTACTTCTGGCATAGTTTTAATTACTAACTTCTTAATATAAGGAGTACCAGAATTTTCTATAGGTCGCCCATAATTTTTGTAGTTTGGATTAGCTTCAAGTACAAGTTTTTCCCCTTGAGTCCATTGCACAAATTGAAACGGACCCGTACCTATTACTCCATCTATACCAAATTTATTGTTATAAGTTTCTATGGCTGACGGACAAATCATGCTGGAGTAGGGGTCGGCTAAGAAGCGAGGAAAGGAACTAAAAGCTTCGGTCATTTTCACCTTAACCGTCAGGTCGTCCACGACTTCTACTGTTTCTATTGGCCCCCAACTGTCTTTGGTGTAATTTTCTGTTTCGGGGTCTATCGCTCTGTCTATAGTAAATTTGACGGCATTAGCATCAAAGGTTGTGCCGTCATGGCATTTGACATTTTCGTTGAGTTTGAAAGTATATTCTTTGCCATTGTCGTTAACTGACCATTCTTTAGCAAGGTTGGGTTGAATTTTGCCTTGGTCATCGAAGGCTAGAAGTGTGTCGTAGATTTGGTCAATTATTTGTCTAGATAAGGGTGATGTTGATTTGTGGGGGTCGAGGGTGTCGGAATCTCTATATCTAGCCCAAACCAGGGTTCCTGGTTCAGGAGTGGTTGGTATTTCTGAGGTTGTAGTGGTTGTTTTGGTGTTATTGCAGGCGATCGCTAAGGTGACGACTATTAATATTATTGCTATGAAACGCCAATTTTTTTGATGAGTTAATTTTTGGAGAAAGTGATTTAGGGAAAACATTAGAATATTTATTGTATATTTATAATTTAGCTAAGTACACTATATAGCTAGGATCAAAACTATAGTGCTACACTATATCTAGAGTTTACCACTCAAGAACCTTTAACTAAAAACATTGTATTGGTGAGCCAAATTTTTAATTATACCACTAAGCTTCCTATATATTTTTTAGACTTTAGTTAAATGATGAGACTTCATTTTAGTTAAAATAAAGAATGTCAAACTCTTAAATATATAGTAGGTAAAACTTTGCTAGACGAACAGGCAAAAAAAACTATACTGCGTAAAATTCCTCATGGATTATACATCTGTGGTGTTAAAGATGGCGATGAAGTAAACGGCTTTACAGCTAGTTGGGTAATGCAAGCATCTTTTAAACCTCCCCTAATTGTTAATTGTGTTAATAAAGAATCTAAATCTCATGCCATGATTAAAGCTAGTGGAGTATTTTCTCTTAGTTTCTTAGCAGCAGGGCAAAAAGATTTAGCTCAACAATTTTTCAAACCTCAACGTCGTGTGGGAAATAAATTTGAAGATATAGAATTTTATTTAGGAGAAACTGGTTGCCCAATTATTTCTGATACTCTTGGTTATGTTGAATGTAAAGTTATTGGTGCTGTAGAAGAAGGGGATCATACTGTATATGTAGGGGAAGTAATTGCAGCAGGTATACATCGTGAGGGAGACCCTCTGTTGTTAGAAAGTACAGGCTGGAATTATGGTGGTTAGTTGTTATATGTAGCAATTAGCTTTTTGGTGTTTACTCATTTTAAAACTACTACTGGGGAGCATAAGGCCAGAAACTTAGTCGGATTAGTTCATCAATTTCTGGTGGCTCTTCTTTTCCTATCCACAGTTATCATCGGTAGCAGTTTGGACAATCTTTGCTAACTCCAAACCCTGAAGTATGGCCTTTGATTATGGAAGTGGCGATCGCTTTCCTAGATATTTAGTCCTCGTGTTGTTAGTTTTGTCGATATGGTCTTTTTTCCCTCGCAAAGTTACCAATTGTCATGTAAATATCTGAAATAATTACCAAAAATACACCATAAATAGCGGTACTGGGTAAGTCCTGTTACATGGTGCATAATTCCAACGTTATTCTGGTAAAAATAAACCACATTATAGTGGTACTACCTTAAGTCTTGATTTTAACAAATAAGGAAATTTTTTAATGAAAGTAAGTATACGATTTGAGGATGAGGCAACCTTAGATACCTCTAATAAATTGATTGAGCTTGCAAATTTAATTGAACAAGAATGTGGTGTTTCTGTCATACAAGAGAAACAAGAGTTTCAACAGGGAGTAAAAGGTAAACGGACAACTGCTATAGCTATTGCTGGTTTAGTTTTAACTACTCTTCAAACAATCATTGGTGTAGCTCAGTATTGGAAGTCTGAACATCCAGAATGTATGTTAAAGATTTATTTAAATGCAGATGATGCACCATACATTCTCGACAATAAAACAAGTCGAGAAGAAGCAGATAAGGTTACTTCTATAATTGTTTCATGTTCACCAGATGTTATTCAAAATATTGAAATTAGAATATCAGAAAAATAATACTAATGGTTAATGAGTCTGATTATCCGAAAAGAATAGCTTTTATAGTAGCACCCGTAACAGGTAAGGAATTACAAGCTATAAAAAGAGATGTTAGTGAAGTTTTTATTATTCTAACAGATTCATCTCTAGGCAATTGTCATCCTACACAGTCTAAATTAATCCCCGAGTGCCTGAGTAAGGAACAGTTTGAATCAGAGATTTCCGCAGTATTAAAGTTTTGGAATTCATCTGATCAATTTATTTTTTACTTCTCTGGCCATGGAGAAATGATTAAAGATCACTATTGCTTTAAGTTCGGTGAAGAAAATTATGCTTTTAAATTTTTGTTAACGCATCTGGAGATTAATAAAGTCAATCGTGCAATTATAATTTTAGATTCTTGTCATAGCGGTGGAGCTATGAATAATGGTAGTAAAAGTAGTGGAGATTCAAGAATTATTAAAGAAGATGATATTCCGGAAGGAATAGCTATGATAGCTTCTTCAAGACAAACACAAGAAAGTCGCGAACTTGAGGATCGTTCCCAGAGTGTTTTTACACACTTGTTCTGTAAAGGAATTAAGAGTGGATTAGATAACGAACCTACTGACAACGGATTAATTACTATTGGAGATATAGTTACATATGTAAACAATAAGTTATCACAAGAAGATTATTCTTCATTTCCTCAAAAAGCACTCTATCATATTGATAAATCCGATCAGAATATCTGGATAACTAAAAATATAACAAATCACACTAAGAAAGAATCCAATAATGAAGAAACCGCGATTCATCGAGATGTTTTGAACAACAATACTATTATTCACTCACCTAATCAATTCAGAGTTCTATCTGAAAATACTGCAGCTAATTCCTATCTTTATCTCGACGTAAGTATTGATGACTTGGATCTAGACTTGCTAAAAGAATACTCAGATAAAGAGGAACCTGGTTTATTTGAATCCAACAAATTAGAAAGAGTTTTACAAAAATTATCCCTACTTTATTCAAGCACTACACATCAAGATACAAAAAATTTACATAAAGCGGCTGTTCTTTGCTTTCATAAAAAACCACATCTACTATATCCACAGGCTAAATCTATATTTACAGCAGGTAATCTTCACAACCTTAACTTTAAAAAGAAATATATTTATGGCCCATTAAGTTATCAGTTTGATGAACTTTTTAAGTGTGTTCAGACAACAGATGATGATACAATCAAGGAATCATATATAGGAAGTGATGGTAAAAGACGAGATGTAACTGGTATTAATATGGTAGTTTTGCGTGAAATAATTTCTAATGCTATTGCACATAGAAATTATGAGGAATCAGGCAATATCAAGGTGTCTATTACGGAAGAAGCGGTTGAAGTCTCTAGTCCTGGTAGTTTTCCAAATCATAAATCATGGGATGAATTGGTTAAAAGTTCATTTGAAGTTTTGCCTGAAGCAACAAATCCCAAGCTTGCCGAGTATTTAAGAGTTTTGGAATCGGTTGAAGAAATAGGTCGTGGTTTTTCCACCTTTAGAAAATATATAGAGATGAACGGGAAAGATAGTCTTACTTGTAGGGAAGATTATGGCTCTGTATGTGTTCGTTTGCTACGTAATCAGTCTTCACAAGAAGTAATTCAAGGGTATGAGGATATACAAGGAAATCCTTGGGATGGTATTACTGCGTAATGATATGCCAATTATTTACTAACTTAAAGCAAATTTTTCTTAATAGCGATCGCCTCATTGTTCAAAATTTTCGGTAAAAATTAAATAATCAAAGATATAGCATTGTTACTTAATTAACATACCTCTCCTTGATTATCTATTCCAATTCATCATTTACTTGCTCCCATTCTGTAGTTGGTAGAGGTTTAATCTTAGTACCTGTTTCACTACTGGCAACTTTTTTGAGATAATCAGCAAGCCACTCGAATAATTCCCGAAATTTAAAATTATCAAGCATTTTTGGTGGTATGTAGGGAGGAGCAAATTGTCGTAAGGTAATCATATCTACTCCTTTGACACCAACAAGGAAGAAATTGAGTTTATTAGCCTCAACAACTTCTCTGACACGCTTGGCTGAACTTTGCCAATTATCAGTGGGTGAGCTACCGATAATCAAAAAAAGCCAAGGTTTGCGACACTGAAAGTTGTTGCTCTGGCAATGATGCTGATAACTCTCTATTTCGTTTAATGCTAAGTCAATTCCCTTACCAATTGTCGTTTCCCCTTCCGCTTTGAGAGTAATTGGGGCAAAGTTATCCATATTGTCAAATCCTTGAAATGTTTCCCGATGACTATTGCAGGTAACAATGGCTAAATCGACAATTTCAGATACATTACTGTTAACAAATTCCTCTCCAAAAGCGGTAATTCCATCATTTAACTTATTAATATGTTCACCAGACATAGAACTAGATGTATCAAGAAGCAGCACAACTGGACAATGGGGTTCAGTAGAATGTTTTAAACTTTTCGTTTCTTGGTTTGGAGGAGGAAAACTTTTTGTTGCTGATGGGGGAAATGATGCTGTGGGTGTTCCTGGAGTAAGGCGATTTCTCATTGCCTCTAAATGATCTAATTGCAATAACCGAAAATAATTTGATGTTGGGTCTCCAGAACTACTATTACCACCCCCAGTCATCATAATTTGAGGATAATTGATTTCCATTTGAGCCATTGCTTCCGCCCATTTTCCTTGTGTTTCTATTTGGACATAAAGTTCGGGGCTAAGAACGGCAATTCTATCTTTAAAAGCATTAATTTCTATTAGGCTAATTCTTTCCTGTTGGGAGGTTTCAATATCTAAGCGTTTTTGATAGTTGTCTAAATGCAGTTTATCGATCTTTGCTGTTGTTTTTTCTCTCTCCCAGTTTGCCTCTGCTGTTGCTTTTTCTATCTCCAAGTTTGTTTGGGCATCTATTAATTTTTTTGTATGTTCTACTCTTTGTTCTTCTGCAACAAGTTTCTGACGTTCTTGTGCAGTATCTATTTGTTTTTTAATTGTGTCACTCTCTTCTTTCGCTTTGATTTGTTGTTGTTTCAAATCTTCTAATTCTTGTCTGCGTTTATCTAAATCTTCTGGTAAATCAACTGCATTAATATATGTGCCATGTCCTTCCACACCATTTTCCTTAAGAACGTTCTGAATATAATCTTTAGCTGCATTTTGAGAATAAACTATTGCTTGTTGAAACTCAATCGCTGTTTTATCAGTAGCAGCCTGTTTAAAGTGACCTTCAACAACTCTGGTTAATACACGAACCACAAGATTTCTAATAGCTGGATATTTCTTAATAGTTTTTCCCGAACTATCATTCATTGTTGTTTCTTCTACTTCTGCTGCCTGCGCTCCAATTTGACAAATCATCTTTGGTGCATTTTCAGGAGCAATACGAATCATCTGGGTAAACTGAACTTTAAATTCACGGCCATCGAATGAAGTTAGCTTCAATGTCTTGAGCTTGGCGTCATAATTCCAAGGATGTTTTTCTTCATCTGACCAATTCAGTATGATTTGAGTAGTTGGCACTAACTGCACTTTTTTAATTCTGGTATTAATAGCGTAGTCACCAGCCATAAGAGGTTTTTTTTCAACCCCCTGGTATCCTTCTGGAACTAATTGGTATGTATATTCATTCTCATCAAGAGATGTACTCTGGTTATCATCATTTTTGTCATACTTTTTCCCAACAAAAGAAATAACAACTCCCACCTCGTCTTGCTCAATTCTAGTTAGTGGTACTTGCTCAACTTCAACAAACCAAGGATTTAGCTTCCAGTTTCCTTCTTTGATAACTTCTTCTTGTAATCCTTTATATCCTCCTAAATCTAAGAATTTTTGTGCATTTTGATAATTATCATGTCCCTCAATAACTGGTCCGGCAATTTCATCTTTAGGGAGCGTTTTCCCCACGGTTGTTGTCACAATACCAATTTTACCAGAGCTAATTTTGTAAATTTTTAGCTTATTTGAATTTTCATCATATTTATTGGCATTAGCTGTTGTAATGACGCTAAAAAAATCGGTGTTAATTTTATAGTCACCATCACTCAAAATAGCAAGTTGCTTACCTTTTTGTCCTCCATTTTTCAGAAATGCTTCAGCATCCTGAAAATTGTTACATTCCACCACTCTACCTAATGTTTGTTCATCAGACTGAGAAACTCCTTCGTTGGCAATTACCAGTCCTATTTCTCCTTGAGGAATCCTAATAATAGGAACTGTACGAATAGTGAAAATTTCGGGGTTAATGTAATAGATTCCTGGTTCTAAAGTAGCAATCTGTTTACCCGCTTGCCCCCCATTATCAAAAAAGGCTTCTGCATCCTGAAAATCATTACAATCAACTTTCTTAGCAAAGTTTTTTCCCTGTTCTAGAGGCTTTCCATATTTTGCTTCTACTAACCCAATTTCTCCAGAACTAATTGTCGTAGCAGAGACTTTTTTAATCTTAAATATATCGGTGTTAATGTAGTATTTACCTGCTCTTAGAGTAGCAAGTTGTTTACCAGCTTGCCCCCCATTATCAAAGAAAGCTTGTGCATCCTGAAAATTATTACAATCAACCTTCTTAGCAAAGTTTTCTCCCTGTTTTAGAGGCTGTCCATCTTCAGTTTCTACTAAGCCTATTTCTTCTGAAAAAATATAAGTAATAGGAACTTTGCGAATCCTAAATAGTTCGGTGTTAATTTGATAAATTCCTTCCGTTAAAATAGTACGTTGCTTACCCTTCTGACCTCCTTTGCGGATAAACTCACTTCCATCCTGAAAGTCATCACAATCAACCACTTTCCCAAAGCTTTCTCCTGGTTTTAAAGAGACTCCATCTTGAGCTTCTACTAAGCCTATTTCTTCTGTTCCAATTGACAATTGTTCGACTAGAATAATCTTAAATAGGTCAGTATTAATTTTGTAAGTTCCTGGCGGTAAAAAATCTATTTGTTTGCCAACTTGACCCCCATTATCAAAGAAGGCTTGTGCATCCTGAAAATACTTACAATTAACTATTCGACCAAAATTTTTACCAGGTTTTAAAGGAGAGCCATCTTGTGCTTCTACTAAACCTATTTGATGAGCTTCAATTCTAATTACTGGAACTTTGCGACACCTAAACATTTCTGTATTAATGAAATAAGTACCAGGGTTTAAAATTGCTTGTTGTTTGCCGATTTGACCTCCATTATCAAAAAAGGCTTTTATATCTTGAAAGTTATTACAATCGACTACCTTCGCAAAGTTTTGTGCTGATTCAAGAGGATAACCATCTTTAGCTTCTACTAATCCGATTTCTTCTTGACTAATAGTGATAACTGGTACTTTAGTAATGGTATACTGCAAAGAAGAATATCCAAAATGTGGTCCTGGTTCAAGAATTTTAGCTTGAATGCCTGGTTCTCCATTCAAAGCAATAATTCGACCTGGAGGAAGGCGAAGAGAAAGATTTGAAGCCCATTTTTTGTTAACTATTCCAATTTCATCATTTCCAATCAAAATAAACATTTTAGCTCTCCAAACAAAGAAAATTAGGACGTAAGTATTCAGGTGCTGGAGTTGACAAATAATCATCTCTATGTATTTATCACTTTCCAGAAACCTTTTAGTCTCATTTATAGATTCTTTAGTACCCTTAGATACAGTTTTCAGTTTTGAAACACTGAGTATGGACAAAATCAAGAAGAATACAACCCCAAGACCTGAATGTTTACATTAGGACAACACTACCTATCAGAGAATTTTGAAAGAGGACTCTCGCTATAATCTTTGAAACACGCGGTGAGATGAATTACAAAAACGCAAATTAATTGAGCAGTAGCGAATCTTTTTTCTTAGGTCTTTTTGGTAGCCTCTTGCAATAGTCTTCAATTACTTCTGACATTGACACTTGCATTGTTTTTGTATATTATTCTAAACGCTCTTTTTAATCGTTAGTTAACTTAAAGGATTTTTTCTAATTATTGACAATATATACAATTCGCATTAAAATATAAGTATATTCAGAAGTAAAAAATATTGTCAAGTGATTACCTTAACTTATCAGTACAAACTTCGGCAAAGCAGGCAACAAGAACCAAAGATTGAGCATATTCTTGATGTTTGTAAAAGCGTATATAATTATGCTTTAAGAGAGCGAAAAGACTGGTTAAATTCAAGGAAGTCACAAACTAAAAGTTGTTCAATTATTTCTGAATATATTATTCCTGCTGATGCTCCTTATCCTAATTACAATCATCAAGCTAAAAGTTTAACAATAGCCAAGAAAATTAATCCTAGATTAAAGTCAGTTAATGCTCAGGTTTTACAACAAACTTTAAAGACTTTAGAGAGAGCATTTTCTGAGATGAAAAGTTTAGGTAAAGGCTTCCCTAGATTTAAGAAAAAGTTGAGAAGCTTTGTTTTTCCTGTAATGCTGAAAAATTGTTTAGGTTGCGGTAAAGTCAAGTTGCCTCAATTAGGATGGATTAAGATTAGACAAAGTAGGCCATATCCAGAAGGAATGGTAGCTAAACAAGCTAGGATAGTTAAAAAAGCAACTGGTTATTATTTGACGATTACTTTCCAATCGTCTGAGTTAGTACCAGATAACCCAGTAGGTAAAACATCATTAGGTATAGATGCAGGTATAGAAAGTTTTGTAGCTACTTCTACAGGAAAATTAATCAAGTCTCCTAAGTTTTTGTTAGGCCAA
>JASJEA010000168.1 GCA_030064935.1 Crocosphaera sp.
ATCGGTTCCTGCTACAATTTCTTGTGTTCTATAACCTGATGGTTTTTTTGTTAGTTGTACATAAAATACTCCTAATTTATTACGCTTGGGAATAGCTTTACCAGACTTAATCCATTTCCTAGCGCGGGCTGGAGTTGTTGGCATTATTGGTTTGCCAACTGGATCTATCACTGGAACTCTTATTACTTTATTTGACATATAATGCACCTTGAACAAGATGTGTTTGTAGATAAAATCTACGTCCCTTCGGGCAATTAGATGAGCGTATCTTCTACTCACGATTAGACCGTAAAGAGGTACAAACTAGGGAAATATTTGTACGTTTATACCCACCAAATCTCTATGCCCTAACCAACTGTTACCTTGAGTACCGTGAACCTATTGCTAGGGATTCCTCAAGCCTCGATTTCAGCGATAGCGAATCGAGGTAGTTGACTTCAGGTCTTTTCTGAGGATATCATTGCAACAGTTTACAGTTTTGTTTAACCTATTCTATCTTAGTTTCTTCTTCCAATTATTGAGAAAATATAATTTTAAATTTTCTCTGCCCCGTTCTGTAAAAAAATGTAACAAAAAAAAGTAAAAATGGTAATTTTAATGATTGTATTATAGTAGGATTGGTATTGATATTACTGTTGTTCAATATTTTAAAATTCCTTAACCTCATTTGGGTATTTTTTCATTAAAGTTAGGACGGCATGGACTATTTTCAATAAAGTCAGAACTCATCAAGTTTAGTTTATAGTTGGTAATTCTAACCATCAACTTAAATTAAACGGATGTATTATCAAATTTTGTTCTCAATTCATCGAGATAATAGGGTCTAAAAGCTTGCTTTTTAAAGCGAAACATTTTTGAGGTGAGGATTCAATAATAGTCTCAAAAAAAACTTCTGTTCGATAGTGCCGTATCTTCGCTGTGGAACTTCTGAATTCTGACTTCTGACTTCGTTAAAGATGAGGACTTCTGCCGATATTTTTTAAGAGAAAAAAGCCAGTAAAATCTTTTAAATAGGATGTTTTAGGATGGCAAATGAACATATTTTTAAACCTTTAAAGTTTCATAACCTAACAGTCAAGAATCGAGTATTCCGCTCCAGTGTAACCGGACGTTGGGATAACTATAATGGTTCTGGAACTCAGGCTAGGGTTAACTGGGAAAATAAATTTGCGAAGGGGGGCGTAGGGGCAATTATTTCCTCCTATGTACCCATTTCCATAGAAGGGCGCATCACTCCCAATGTTGTCATGATCGACTGTGATGAGAGAATCCCTTTTTGGCACACAGTAGGGGAAGCAGTGCATCGTTATGATTGCAAGTATATCCTGCAACTGAGTCATTCCGGTCGTCAAAGGGACATTGAGGGTATTGAAAACACCAAAACCCTCAGAACCCAAATCAAACCCAAGCCAGCCCCTAGTTCCACCAATAAAGAAGATCAAGTCAATGGGTTGCCCGCCTATGAAATGCCCATCAGTAAAATTAAGGACATTATCCAAGATTTTGCCAAAGGGGCAGCCAGAGCCCAAGAAGCAGGGTTAGACGGGGTAGAACTCCATAGTTCTCACGGATACTTAATTAACCAGTTTCTCAGCAGTGCTATCAATCAACGGAGCGATAAATATGGGGGAAGTCTCGAAAATCGTTATCGTTTTCTCAAAGAGATTGTACAAGCCATTCGTCAAACTGTAGGAGAGAAGTTCCATCTCCAGGCAAAAATAAGTGTCAGGGAATTTAATAATATTCTTCCCCCTTGTCAGGCAACTGGAAACACCGTAGAAGAGGCCATCCAAATTTGTCAATGGTTGGAAGAGGATGGAGTAGATGCACTTCATATTTCTAGGGGCAGTACCTTTCCCCACCCCCTCTTACCTTCGGGTCCCTTCCCCTATCGAATGCTGCGTTATACCTACGATACTATGACCTCCAGTGGGGGAAAAAGTAGTTTTCGCAACGTTATTTTCTTTCGATATCCCTGGCTGTGGCCCCTATTTGAATTGATTTGGGGACGACTCCCCAGAAAAGTAAGCCGTCGCTATGAACAACCGATTAAAGGGTTAGAGGTGCAAGCAGAATGGTTAGATGAGCATTTCAAAGAACATATTTCAACTCAGGAATTGCAACAACTGTTAAATCGACATCAGGGAACTGTCTTAAGAGACGCAAAGAAAATCAAAGACAACCTGAAGATTCCCATTATCACCACCGGCGGATTTCAACAAGCCTCTTATATCAATCAAGCGATCGCCGATCATTATACGGATGGGGTAAGTATGGCCCGAACTTTAGTGGCTAATAATGATTTAGTGAATCGGTTTGAGCAAGGCCAAGATATGGCCCCTCGGCCTTGCACCTATTGCAATGAATGTTTAGGAGCTTATTTAGAACTCCCTTTAGGCTGTTATACCAAAGATCGTTTTTATCAACGTTCCATTAAAAACTTATCAAGATCAGAACGAGAAAAAGCCGATCGTGAGGCAGAAGCCGCTAGAACCCGTGAAGTGATGACCGTATTTGATCCCCCGCCTAAGCCTTATGTTCCCCCGATGTAAGGGAAAAAGAGAAGCATCTGAATGTCATGGAGGAATAAATTGTGACCGCCGAAACTCAAGCCAAAGAAGTCAGTATTAAGTCCATTATCTCCAAACTAACCATTATTATAGTGGCAGTGGCCATCATCATTGTGCTCTACTTAGTCTCACCCTTTTTATTAGGGAATGGGACCCCAAACTACAGTAATATTGAAGACCATTTCAAATATGGTTCCATTGGAGGAGAAGAAGCCAACGGGATTCCCTATTGGATCTGGAAAGTCTTACCGGTGATGTTTCCTGAGAAGCTACCAGGAGAAGGCTACACTTCCTTAGGCTTTATTCAAGAACCTGGCCACGACTTGCCCATTGGCTTTGCCCAAAGCAAAATTATCTTTGATCAAGTAGGGCAAAACTGCGCCACCTGTCATGCGGGAAGTTTGCGAGACACTCCAGATAGTCCCCCGAAAATTATTCCCACCATGCCCTCCAATACAGTTAACTTAGGGGCTTATATTCAGTTTCTTTCTGAGGTGGCAGTGGATAAACGGTTTACCGCCGACGAAATGATGCCGGAAATCGAAGCATTAGGGGCTAATTTCAACCCCGTAGAAAAGTTAGTCTATCGTTTCTTGGTCATTCCTCAAACCAGAGATGGCTTAATTACCCTCAGAAGCAACTTTGCCTTTATCAACCGACAGTCAGCCTATGGGCCCGGACGAGTGGATACCTTTACGGGTTATAAAACTCGTTTGTTTGCTGAAGCCCCCGAAAACATTCCCCCAGAAGAACTCAACGGAATTGCTGATTTTCCCAGTGTTTGGCAACAAAAACCCCGTGAAGGAATGCAGTTACATTGGGATGGTAATAACACCTCAGTTAACGAAAGAAATAATAGTGCAGCCTTAGCTTTAGTGACCGAAGAAACCATTAATTTTGATGCCATTCATCGGGTTGCTGACTGGTTGTGGGAATTACCTGCGCCTCCCTATCCCTATGAAATTAATCAAGAATTAGCGGCCACCGGCAAACCTATCTATGAGAATAACTGTGCGAGTTGTCACGCTTTTGATGGGGCCAAGGTGGGAACAGTCGTTCCTATTGATGCGATCGCCACTGATCCTGGCCGTTTGGATTCCTACACCCAAGAATTATTAGAAAACCAGAAAACCCTCTTTGAGGGGATTAGTTATCGTGGAGAAGACCAACAGTTTCGACACTTTGTCAAAACCGATGGTTATGCCAATATGCCTCTAGATGGGGTTTGGTTACGTGCGCCTTATTTACATAATGGCTCAGTTCCCACCTTAAAAGATTTACTGGAAACCCCCGAAAACAGACCCCAGGAATTTTACCGAGGCTATGATGTTTATGATCCTGAAAACGTGGGGTTTGTCTCTGATGTTGCTCAAGAAGACGGCAAACAATACTTTAAGTTAGACACAACCTTGCCAGGGAATGGCAATGGGGGCCACTTGTACGGAACGGAGTTATCAGACTCCGATAAGACTGCATTGATTGAGTATTTAAAAACACTATGAACAAATTTGCTAAATGGTTCAATATTGTCACCTTTATTGGTGTCCTAATTAATATTTTGGGAATGGCACTGCCTTTTATTTTCTTACCTCAGTGGTATCTAGATTTTTTCGGCTTGCCAGGAGGTGGCGGTTCGATTATCTGGATGCGACAAGCGGGCTTACTGCTGTTGTTTATTTCTATTTTGTATGTTTCTGGGGGCCGCGATCCCATTCGGTACAGTTTAAATGCCAAGTTTGCTATATTGGTGCGCATGGCAATTGGTAGTTATTGGTTGTGGTTGGTTTTTGTTGAGGGACAAACCCGATCATTCCTATTCTTTGGCATCCTCGACTGTGGCTACGCCATTTTTAACGGGATTTTTCTCTGGTTAACCTTGAAAGAGTCTCCTTCAGTTGATAAAGATAATCTGGTTAATCAGCAGTAACTTGTTCGAGACTAAAAATGGGCGCAAGTCTTGCCTAGCGCATAATTGACCTCGGTTGAGGTCAATTTGCTTCAAATGCCTCCTTTGAGAAGAAACTGTAAGGCCAAAGAAGCCACCCCTCGCACAACATTATCTAACCCAGGATTTCCTCTTCCTTTTCTTCTAGCCTCTTGCATTGCTTCAATATTGTGGACAAAACTATCAGCGAGTTCTTGGCCTTGGCCATTTTCCTCTTTTTCATAGAGTTGAGAAGCCATTTTAGCGTTTAGCATTGCTCCTTGTTCATTGCCTAAGCGTAACAAAGCGTAGCCTCTAGCTAAATAGGCCGGTGCAAATTCAGGATTAAGGATTAAGGCTTTATTATGATGATCAATGGCCTCTCGATAATTCCCTTCTTTGGTTTCAATTAAACCCCATCCATAGAATAATTCAGGGGTTCCAGCATTTTGAGAGATCCCTTTTGCCCCTTGTACATAAGCCTGTTGTAAACTGGTTCCAGTTAAGTTAGCATTGGTGAGATAAGCTTCTCGTAAATCTGTACCATTGATAATGGCACTACTTAAATTGGCTCCTGTGAGATTTGCTCCATATAAAGACGCACCGCTAAGATTGGCCCCCCTGAGATCTGCCCCAGCTAAATTGGCTTGAGATAGATTTGCTCCAGCTAAATTAGCCCCAATTAAGGAGGCCCCTGAAAGATTGGCCATTACTAGGCCTGATCCAGTTAAATCACAGAGTTGACATTGTTTGGTTGATAATAATTGAGTTAAATGAGCCAAGTTTTCGGCTTTTACTGGAAGAAAGAGCCCAAAACTCGTTAATAAAGTGGTTAAACTAATAGAGGTGATTTTCAACATGGCTTTTTATGGAAAATTAATATACAGCGATTGTCGACTATCAGGTTGTTACGGCTCCCCTAATCAATTGACGCTTGTTCACATCTTAGACGATATGATATGGAAAATGGGGGGACGCTTGGAGAGCCTAAAGTAGAGATGACTCGGAATTAATGTTTTTGGTCAACAATACACCCCCTTTGAGATCCTCACCGCCATAAAAGTGCGGTTATCATCATTCCTGGTAACTATGATTGAATCTGAGATTTTATCTGTCCGTCGTGTAGCGTATCTCGGAGAAATCGCACCAGAAAATATAACCAGCCCACTAATCTTTTTAGAGGGAAGGAGGAATAAACTTTTGAGAGTGATAATGTCCTCTGATGTGAGAGTTAAGATATTTGCCTATATTATGAGTAGTAAGCATAGTTTTAAAAGTTTGCTCAGGAACCTCAAAATAAATATAAATGGAGCCAGATTTATAATTAACTCTAAGAATTTTAGTTTGAGGCTCATAACCAATAGATTGAACAGGAGAGAAACTCGAACAGGGTAGATTTTCAATTTGAATCATATCAATGTTATCTAAGTGTTTTCTCTGGTCAAAAGGCAGAAAATTTCGATTTGAAGTTTTAAGTTTTAAGTTCTGACAACCATAACTTAATGTTTGAGTAATGTTTACACAAGCTAGGATTTAAACCGGTTTGCCCCAGGGTAGTTACCATTGCTATTAAATTAAACAGAAAAGTAATAAGGTAATGGTTATTCCCCAAAATGTTGAAGATAATTCTTTGGTTAATCCTGGTAAATTTGGCATAATTTGGGTCTCCCAATTATCAATGAGTTTTGTCCATTAACTTAATGCAAATGATCATTGTTTGTCTTGATACACAAGAACTTCGCTGTTAAATCAGCCAACTTTTATATTTAGTTTATCAATTAGAAAATCACTGGTCTGTGAGAAAATAGAATAAAATGTGATCGATTCTTAACCCTGTTTATAACGGATTTTCTGGGTAAGCTGTTAGGCATTGTTATAGCTAGTTACCCGAACTCCGAACTCACGTTAACATGAGTAACTTTAGCTAAGATTAAGTAGGTGTTTGGGAACAGAATCAAGCCCTTCCCTCTAGACAACTTGATAAATAAAACTTATACTTGACCAAGCTTTGACATCAAGGCTATAAGTATCGGCCGTGGGTTCGGTCATTTTATTGATTTTTTGGCTGGCTAAGGTTAAGTCTTGTAACAGGGCTTGGGCTATTTTTAAAGGATTTTCTAAATTGAGAATCTGCTCTTTTTCTGGTTTAAATTCTGCTATTTTTGTCAAGGCTTCTCTGGTTTTCTGAAACGGTGCGATCGCACTGAGAACTATAATTTGTTCCCATCCTTCGATGCTAGAAATTGTCCAAGTCAATCCAGTAGCAGTGTTGGGAATAACCTCTTCTTTCCCTGGTTCAATGAAAGATTTATAAATTGACTCCCCTTCTATTTGTTCCTCATGATTGGGAAGATAAGCAATGGCTTTACCATCACTTTTGATCCCCACTATTAGATAATAAAGCGGTTTTTCTCCCTGATTTTCGATGTGATAGCATAAACGAGTTCCTCGTGCCACTTTCGGTAGTTCTGTGGGGAGAGAAATTGTTTTGGCCGTGTTTTTGGTTTCTGAGGGGGAAATATTGCTTTGGCCTCGGCTGGTTTGTCGTTGTTCAATGACAAAGGGCTCTGGGGTTAATCCTTCGAGAGTAACGGATAAAGGGAGTCGGGAAGAATTTTCATTGAGGGTTAAACCCCATAATTTGATGGCTAGTAGTTTATCTAGGGTTGGGTGTAGCCGTTCAACGGCCGATTTGATCGCTTCCCCTGACTTGCCAATGGTATTGGGTAGTTCCACACCTCCTGGGAGAAACAGGGAATAACTTAATCCTTTTTGCTCTGGTTGAGACGGTGAAGCGGACAACCCTAAAATGCAATCCACCGGCTGTTCCCCTTCACCGACAACATCGGCCACCGTTTGAATGGCAGAAAAGGCACTGGTAGCATCTACTCTTTCAATCCGTTGTAATTTGGGATCGAGGGCAACGGTTAAACCTGGGTTCCGAGATAAGCAGCGAAGGGACTCTTGTAATAACTGTCCTACTTGTAGCGGTTGAGAGGAGGTATTATCTTGAGAAAGGTAACGTACTTTCCCTTTTAGCCCAATGCAAGATTTTAACTGTAAGGGTGGAGTCAAGGATGGGCGATCGCCGTTGATAGAGGAGAAAAGAGAATTAACGCTGTAATGCCGTAGAAGATTAGCCGAAAGTCCCGTTAAGGTTATCGTGCCTGTGGTGTTATCCTCAACCGCACTCACAAATGCTTCTGCCCCGTCGGAGAAAGTTGGTAGCAAATAATAGGTAAATAGGGGTTGTTTAGGACTATTTTCTTGTTGTGGTTGTTGTTTTTGTCCTATCAGGGGCAGAATTTGTTCTTTAGTTTTATTGAGAATTATGTTGATGGGTGTGGCTGGAGCGGTTGCCCAGAGATATTGCGTTAGGGTATAGGTAAACAGACCTGCACTAAAACCGTTGCCTTTGATTTCTGCGGCTACCTGGTTAGGACTAGCTGCTGTGAGGATGACCCCAGGACTTCCTGTGGCCTGTTTTTGAGAGAGATTTTGTTTAAGTTTGGTCTGAAGGGCAAATTCTTCAGGATCGATAGCGTCGCTAATGTAGGGAAAAGAGCGAACCCTAAGACTGCCTTGGGCCTTTTCTCCGCGACTATGGTAACTTGTATCGAGTACCATTGTCACCTTATCCGTATTCAGCGATCGCCCTAAGAGGTGCAAGGTGTCTTCGAGAATATTATCTGTGTTGGTCTTTCCTTTGCTTCGTTTAATCCCATCTTGAGCAATGATTCCTCGCAGTTGACCATCGGTGATGCTAGGTGCAATGTCTGGAGAGATTTTGACGTGGTTTCCATAACCACTGAAGTGAAAGACCACTACATCTCCTGGTTTGGCTTGCCTAATGAGATGTTCTCTAAAAGCGGTTTCAATCCCTTTACGGGTTGCTTGTTTATCGGTCAAGGTCAGAATATCTTGCCCTTGAAATCCAAAGCGATGAATCAATAAATCTTTTTGGCGTTCAACATCGGTTAAACAGCCCTTGAGGGCGAAACCTTGCTCATAATCATTAATACCCACCAATAACGCCAGCTTGCGGTGAGTAGGTTCTGCTAAGGTTTGATAGTATTTTTGCAGTTGATGGTTTTTATCTAGCCATTTCAGGCTTTCTTGAGCGACCCCCCAGGTGAGTAAGGTCTGTAAAAAAGTGCGCCGATCCCATTTCATTGTTTCTGTTTGCTCTCTTGGGAAGATACCGCTATCACCATTATGCAGGTTTCATTAATTCTATTACAAATTTGCGGTTTACGGGGAGTTTGGGAAGAGTGGGAAGTGTGGGGAGACTAGGACAAATATTAATATTTTTCTCCCCCAGTGTCCCAGTCTCCCATTCTCCGGGTCTTCTAATTAACTCTGCATGGCTTGAATTAACTCGGCTGCCACTTCGGGACGAGAAAACTGAGGGGGTGGCATTTCTCCTCGTCTTAACATTTCTCGAACTTTAGTCCCTGATAGATGAATACGTTCTTCTTTAGCACTGGGACTGGTTTTACTGGTGGCCATTTGTCCAGTGCGTTTACAGTAGAAGGCGTGTTCAAATTTCATTGGCACAATACCCAATGCTTCGGCATCAAATTCATCAAAAATATGTTGTGCGTCGTAGGTTCCGTAATAGTCTCCTACACCGGCGTGATCCCGTCCCACGATAAAATGAGTACAACCATAATTTTTACGGACGATGGCGTGGAAAATGGCTTCTCTGGGGCCAGCATAGCGCATGGCGGAGGGGTTAATGGCTAAAATTACCCGATTTTGGGGAAAATAACTATCCATCATAATTTCATAACAACGCATCCGCACATCGGCAGGAATATCGTCGCTTTTGGTGGCACCGACTAGGGGATGTAAGAAGAGTCCATCTACCACTTCTAAGGCACATTTTTGGATATATTCGTGGGCGCGGTGGATGGGGTTACGGGTTTGAAAGCCAACAACGGTGGACCATCCTCTTTCTTGAAATGATTTGCGCGACTCGGCTGGATCAATTTGATATTTGGGGAATAATGGGTGATCGTCCCGTTGTAATAACCAAACGGGCCCTGCTAAATTAACTGCCCCTTGCTCGTAAACGACTTTAACTCCGGGGTGTTTGCTTTCGTCGGTTTTATAGACGTTGACGGCTTCGTGGGTTTTATTGTAGTGATATTTCTGGGTTAGTTCGAGAACTCCGATAAAGTTACCGTTGGGATCGTCTAATCTTACCCAGTTTCCT
>JASJEA010000169.1 GCA_030064935.1 Crocosphaera sp.
CCGGTCTTTTGATAAGTTTTCTGGCATAATTCTAAAGAATAGTTCCAATACCATCGACAGCAACCAAAAGCCTTGGCTAATGCTTGCTGTTGCTCAGGATCAGGATATATTCTATATTTATAGGCCTTATACATTATCATTGACTTGAGTTAGTGCTAACATTATAACACAAGACAAGAGAATAGGGATTACATTAAAACCCTAGAAAAACCGTCCCTTTTAGGACGGGGCTTTAAACCCAAATTTTCCGTAAGACAATTATTGTACGACATCCAGAGGGAAGATCGTATCCCCATATTTTCCAAATATGGGAACCTACTTCTCAGCCTTTATCCGTTACGCTTCTGTATTAACGAAGGGCAGCAAAGCCAGAAATCTCGACCGTTTCACGGCAGTAGTTAATGCTCTTTGTTGTTTTGCAGTCAACCCTGTAATTCGTCGGGGCAAGATTTTTCCCCGTTCGGTGATGAACTTGCGCAATAGTTCAGTGTCTTTGTAGTCAATGGGTTGTTTGGGAGGAATTGGCGATAAACGTTTACGATAGTAACTCATGCTTGACTTTTTCCTTATTTTATGACAGGCAATTATTTAATTTCTTTATGGATGGTGTGGGTATTGCAATGGGGACAGAACTTCTTCAATTCTATTCTGCCTGTAGTATTACGACGGTTTTTGCTGGTGGTATAGCGGCTAACCCCAGGCGATCGCTTATTGGCGTTTGTCCGACATTCTGTACACTCTAGGGTAATGATCAGTCGAACCCCTTTTTTACTGGCCATAGTTTAATTTAGGAAGTTACTCAATTCGTTTATATTTACTCACAAACACCGATTATCTCATATTCAGCCTCAAATTGCAAGGCAGTGGCTAACTAAATTGACATACCCTCCCACGCTGATCACAGATTAGTGTAGCGGGGGCATTCATCGGACAATTTAGGTAAATGGTATAGTAAAAAAATGATTGTTACCACAATCAAGGATTTTCGTAGGTGTGAGCAAAGCTGTGTCAGTGAACAAAACCCATCCCAAAAAACCCTCTAAACAGAAGTCTTCTGTCGCAAACAAGGCCAAAGGATCTAACTGGCTACTGATTGGTTTGGGACTGACAGCCGTTTCTGTCACGTCCGCTGCCGTGGGAGCATTCATGGCGGTTTCTCTATCTGCCAGGCCCTTACAACAAAGTTCCCTGACTCCTGAACAAGAAGAGGTATTCACTCAAGATGAGGCCATCTCTTATAAAAGTTTACGATTACCTGAGTTAAGTCGTTCGGTAAATGTTTTGGTGTTAGGAACAAAGGTCTTAACCTCAGAGGTAGATGAGGAGCCCCCTGAAGATTTGGGCTATCATGCTTTGGTTAATTCCTTTAAAGGCTTGTCTGATACGATGGTCTTACTGAGGTTTGATCCCGTCAGTCAGAAAGTGAGTCTTTTATCGATTCCTAGGGATACTCAAACCACCATCAATTATCAGTTGAAAAAAATTAACGAAGCCAATTATTATGGGGGTCCATCCTTAGCGGCGGAAACCGTTAGCGAACTCTTAGGCGGGGTTCCTATTGATCGGTATGTCAGGGTTAATATTCAAGGAGTTGAGAAGGTAATTGATGCTTTGGGTGGGGTTAATGTGTATGTTCCCAAAGATATGAAATATACCGATCATTCTCAACATCTTTATATTGATCTTAAGGAAGGAGAACAACATTTAGACGGCGATAAAGCGGTTGCTTTTTTACGATTTCGCTATGATCGTTACGGTGATATTGGTCGAGTTCAAAGACAACAAATGTTTATGCGGGCGTTAGTAGAACAAGCGTTAAAACCGCAAACCTTATTAAGAATTCCTGAAATTTTATCTATTATTGGGGCTTATATTGATACTAATTTAACCGTAGAAGAATTAGTAGTTCTCTCAAAATTTGCCTCACAAACCAAACGGTCTAACGTACAAATGCTGATGCTTCCTGGGCGATTTAGTGGGGATGGCAAGCAAGAGGTTAGTTATTGGTTGCCCAACTCTTATCAAATCAAGAATATGGTAGCAGAACACTTTGATCATGGGGAAATTAGTTTTGAAAGGGAACTCACCAAACCCAGTCGTCTCCGTATTGCCATTCAAGATAGTACAGACAATACTGAAGGGGTACGAAGAATGGTCAATTATTTACGAGAGAAGGGATATCGTCGGATTTTTGTCAGTGATCAATGGTTTGAACCCTTAGAGACAACTCGTATCTTAGCCCAAAATGGAGATGATTTAGGGGCTGCTACGTTACGGGCTGATTTAGGTATCGGGGAGGTTTTGGTAGAAAGTACAGGGAACTTAGCCTCTGATATCACCCTTGTTTTGGGTCAAGACTGGCAAACTTATTTTCCTGACTCATCTGTTCCTTTCCAAGAAACATCCCTGGATAGTTCCTCCCCTTAACTCGAACAACGAGATTTTTGTTTAACCCGTTTCGATTTGACCATGTCAGGATTAATGGCTACCACCGCCTCAGATAAGGGCAGGATTCGCTTAGTTTTGTGCTGACGATGCACTTGATAAACGGTTTCAGTGCTTAAGTCTAATGCACTCAACCAACCACTTTGGGGATGATAGGCCCCAGTATCGATATCTAGCCACCCTTCCCCTGCGACTAATTTTCCTGGCAAAACCCCTGGAAAGGTAAAGGTTATAGTGTGACCAGTGATGATAATTTTATCCTTGAAATAGGGTTCGCTCATCCCATGAAAGTCGTCCCTCATCCAACAAAATTGTTGGGCGGTTTGTTCATCTAGGGGCATTTTGGGATCAACACCGCCATGAACTAACCAGACATCCCCTAAATCAATGTAGGTGGGTAATTGTTTCATCCATTCGATATGGCTTTGGGGAATATGATGATCGTAACTGACTAAGGTAGAATAACCGCCCCCATACAACCATCCTTGAAGTTGATGGCTATTGATACCACCATAACCCACGGTTTCTAGTAACATATGTTCATGGTTTCCCAAGAGACAATGATAGTTATTTTTGATCACCAATTCCACCACTTGAGAACTTTGGGGACCGCGATCGATTAAATCCCCTAAAAAATAAACCTGATCGTCTGAGTTGGGGGCGATCGCCTCTAAGAGTTCGCTGAGGGTATCATAGTGACCATGAACGTCGCCAATAATAATCCGACGATGAGAGCGGGATGTTTGAGTAGGAGGGTTAGATGTTAACATCTTCAGTGATTTTAAAGGTTTGGGATGTCTAATAGTTAGTGTTCCCAGATATTTGTTGAATATCTCACAGTCGCAACGTGACGATGAACATAAGCGATCGCTCGACTGAACACTGATTGTTTGTTATAGTTCCCTGTGAAGGTTCCTTCTAATTTAGTTTGGTTATGTATTAAGGTAAGTTGATAGTTTGTTTCTACGCGGCGGTCACTAAGTATAGTCGGAAAGGTTTGAATTTTTAAGGTTAATTTATAGGTATTATCTTTGCTTCGACTGTTAATAATTTCCCCTTGAATGCCATCTCCATACACTTGTTTATCCCATTGATTATTACGATAAACTAACAAGCAGAGATAAAAAAATCAGATTTTATGATAATAATAATCAGTTTTTTTTACTAATTTATGAATTTTTTGTCAATTTATAAATCCTATTTCACCAAATATTTAACATCAACATAATTTGAGGCTTTAAGAATTTTACTATTTAATATTGAAATCTCTTAATCGTTTCGATGAAAAGTTGAGACAACCCATAATTTTTCATGACTATAATATATCATTTTAAAAAGTAGAGTATCTTGGAGTAAGTACATATTTAGTATAATTGATTTTTAGATTTTCACTAAATAATTTAGCTTAATACCCAGACACTATTGCTTTGTTTCTTAGTTTTGTCTTAGAATAGCCAAGACAATCACTATTTTTCAACACTTATGCGAGAACAAGTTATTAATTGGCTAAAAGAGAATGTTTCTGAACATCGTTTACAACATATTTTAGGAGTAGAAAAAATGTGTGAGGAGTTAGCTATTCAGCATAAAGTTGACCATCAAAAAGCAGCACAAGCAGGGTTAATGCACGACTTAGCAAAATTTTTCCCACCCCCTAAACTATTAGCAATAGCCAAAAAAGAATACAATGAAATTGATTATATTTGTCTAGCCAATCCCCATCTTTTACATGCAGATGTGAGTGCTATGGTAGCTAGGGATACTTTTATGGTAACAGATGAAGACATTTTAAATGCAATTCGTAACCATACTTTAGGAAATCCTGAAATGAATGATTTAAGTTGTATTGTTTTTATTGCTGATGCTTTAGAACCCAATAGAGGGAATACACCAGAATTAGAAAAAATGCGTCAAGTTAGTTGTAGAAATCTCTATAAAAGTGTGCAGCAAACTTGTGAATATTCTCTACAATATCTAATAAAAACAAATAAAACTATTCATCCTAGAGCTATTTTAACTCGTAATTGGGCATTACATAAGGTTAGGAATAATTATCAAAAAAATAATTTTTAATACATTTATTGACACAATTTTTAACATTTATTCTTACCTAATTATTTCAATGATTTATTTAATTATGGGAGTATCAGGCTCAGGAAAGACAACGATAGGTAAAGCTTTAAGTCAGGAATTAGGCTATCCTTTCTATGATGCTGACGATTTTCACCCCCCAGAAAACATTGCTAAAATGAGTCAAGGTATTCCCTTAAATGATAGCGAGCGCTTACCTTGGTTACTTGCGATAAAATCAGTAATTAATGAACATCAACAGTTACAAAAAAATGCTGTTATTACTTGTTCGGCTTTGAAACAATCTTACCGAAATTTATTAGAACAAAAAACCAAGAATATTATTTGGATTTATTTAAAAGGAAGTTATCCAACTATTTTAAAAAGGTTACAAAAAAGAGCAGGACATTTTATGAAAGATAAGATGTTAATGTCTCAATTTAAAACATTAGAAGAACCGAAAAATGCTGTTATTATTGATATTAATTTATCCGTTGAAGAAATACTAGAGGAAATTATTCATCAAACTGATGAACGCAGAAAATAAAGCAATTCAAGAAAGACAGCAAAAAGAATTAGCTTTGCAAAAAATTGAATCATTAAAGGCTAAATTACGAGAAGTAGGTATTGATTCTGATCAAATCTAGCTAAAAATTTTGTCATTACGATTAGTTTAATGAAAAAATATAGCTTAATATTTTATTATCTTTACATTTTATATTAATTCTTAATGCTTTATTATTTTTATGAGTGTAGTTCTACGCTATACTGAATATATATTCAAAGTTAAATTAAATATATATTACGGAAATCGACGACATTTCCAGCTATTTTTTGCATTTAATTGATCTGTTTTATATCAAACATAATTAACTTGTTGATCATCTAAATTGAGGGAAGGTTTATGATTAGTAATTCTCATATTACTCAAGACGTTAATCTGCAAAGATTAGAAGAATTACAGTTACATTTATGGGGAAAAATTCAACCTCATGGTGTATTATTTGTTCTGGATGAGTACGATCTAAAAATCATTCAAACTAGCAGTAACACAAAACATTTTTTTGGCATTACACCAGAAGAAATTATCAATTTAAGTTTAGATGATATTTTTGACAGTTTCCAAATTGAACAGTTGAAAACAGCATTAGAAAGTAATAACTTAGATTTTATCAATCCTACAAAACTTTGGGCAAGAATTGATGGGGATAATTATGTGATTTTTGACGGTGTTTTTCATCGGAATAGTGAAAGTTTCTTGATTTTAGAGTTAGAACCCGCTATTTCTCAGGAAAATATCCCCTTTTTAAGTTTTTATCACCTAGCTAAAGCATCTATTAGTCAACTACAAGCAAATGCTAATCTAACCGACTTTTGTCAAATTATTGTTCAAGAAGTCCGAAAAATGACTGGATTTGATCGAGTCATGTTATATAAGTTTGATGAAGACGATCATGGGGAAGTCATAGCAGAAGATAAACTAAAAGAATTAGAACCCTACTTAGGGTTACACTATCCAGCTTCTGATATTCCTTTACCCGCAAGAAGACTGTTTAGTTCTAACTATATCCGCTTAATTCCTGATGCAAAAGTAGCTGGAGTTGATTTGTTTCCCAAGTTACACCCGCTTAATAATACACCCTTAGATTTAACTCATTCTATACTCAGAAGTGCCTCACCTTGTCATCTGGAATATCTTCATAATATGGGTGTAGGTGCATCCTTAACTATCTCATTAATTGATGAAGGAAAATTATGGGGGCTGATTGCTTGTCACCATTTAACCCCCAAATATGTTCCCTACGAATTAAGAAAGGCTTGTGAATTTTTAGGGCAAGTGGTTTTTTCTGAAATTTCTGCCAAAGAAGAAACCAAAGACTATGATTACCGAATGAAATTAACAGGGATACAGGGTGCATTAATTGAATCAATGTCCCAAGCAAATAATTTTATTGAAGGGTTGATTAATAGTCATCAAAATCTGTTAGACTTAACCAGTTCTCAAGGAGTTGCAGTTTGTGTGGGAGATGAATATAACTTAATAGGAAAAACCCCTAAACAAGAAGAAGTTAAATATCTACTGCAATGGTTAAAGAAAAATGTCAATGAGGAAGTCTTTTTTAGCCCTTCTTTACCTAATTTATATGCAGATGCACGTAACTTTAAAGACGTGGCTAGTGGGTTATTAGCAATTAAAATTTCTCATCGCAATTATGTCTTATGGTTCCGCCCCGAAGTGGTACAAACGGTCAACTGGGGGGGAGATCCGTCAAAAGCTTATGAAATGCAGAATATAGACGGAAATTTGCGGTTATGTCCCCGAAAATCCTTTGAGTTATGGAAAGAAACCGT
The DNA here is from genome assembly GCA_030064935.1 of Crocosphaera sp. Taxonomy (GTDB): domain Bacteria; phylum Cyanobacteriota; class Cyanobacteriia; order Cyanobacteriales; family Microcystaceae; genus Crocosphaera. The sequence continues at coordinate 6,868 of JASJEA010000169.1, forward strand.
CCGATTAACTTCTCTGTCTTGGAAGCCGGTGGAAATTAAAGCAGCATTAGGGTTGAAAGAAGCGATCGTTAATATTATTCTGCGACAAGCAGACGAATTAGCCCAGTTAGCCCATGATTTAGAACTTTCTAACGCAGAATTACGGAAATTTGCTTACGTTGCGTCCCATGATTTACAAGAACCTTTAAACCAAGTTTCTAACTATGTACAACTGTTGGAAATGCGCTACGATGAGGCATTAGATGAAGATGCTAAGGAATTCATCAATTTTGCCGTGGAAGGGGTCAGTTTGATGCAAACCCTCATCGATGATGTTTTAGCCTATTCCAAGGTAGATATGCGTAACATCGAGTTTCAATTGACTGAGTCAGAAACCGCTTTAAAAAAGGCTATAGCTAACCTACGAGGCCGCATCGCAGAAACTAACGCTATAATTACCAATGATCCTCTACCCACTGTTATGGCGGATGGGACCCAACTAATACAATTGTTTCTTAACTTGATTGCCAATGCGATTAAATTCCGCAGCGAAGCAGCCCCCAACATTCATATTCAAGCGCAACGGTTAGAAGATGAGTGGTTATTCTCTGTACAGGACAACGGTATTGGCATAGATCCTAGATATAGCGATCGCATCTTTGTTATCTTCCAACGGTTACACACCCGTGACGAATATCCAGGAACTGGCATGGGCTTAGCTATTTGTAAGAAAATAATGGAGTGCCATCGGGGTAAAATTTGGGTAGAGTCAGAATTACGACAGGGTTCAACATTCTATTTCACTATACCAGTAGGAGGCAAACAACGTGATCGCAAGAGAGGGTCAAGCAGATAAGATTATCCTCTTAGTAGAAGATTCTAAGGCAGATATTCGCCTCGTTCAAGAAGTTCTAAAAACCAGCACCGTCCCCCATCAATTAATGATAGTTCGGAATGGTATGGATGCGATGGCCTACTTGCGACAGGAAGGGGACTTTAGTGAGTCTCCCCGACCTAATTTAATTATCCTCGATTTGAATTTACCCCGCAAGGATGGAAGAGAAGTATTAGCAGAAATTAAAAGCGATCCTAATCTGAAACGTATTCCAGTCATTGTTTTAACAACTTCGAGTAATGATGAGGATATTCAGGAAAGTTATGACCTTTATGTAAACTGTTATATTACTAAATCTCGTAACTTAAAAGATTTGTTTAAATTGGTGAAAGGAATTGAATCGTTTTGGTTAGATACCGTTACCTTACCTAATGATTAATCTAACTTTAAATTAATATTGATGAGATTAGTTACAAGACATATTATTCAAAACAATCATCGTTTTTATGCTGAAATTGAAGGACTATATCGGGATTATAAAAGCTTCTGGGAGCAAGTGAATTCTCATCTATAATCGCAAGATTTAGATGGTGTGTGTTCAATGACCCCAATTCTGCTAGTCTAGTTAAATAGATAATTGACACTTAATTTTTCCTTAACTTATGGAAATTGTCTGGCAAAGTGCCAAAACGTACGAAGACATTCTGTATCATAAATTGGATGGGATTGCGAAAATCACTATCAACCGCCCTCATAAACGCAATGCGTTTCGTCCCAAAACGGTCTTTGAATTGTATGATGCTTTTTGTGATGCCCGCGAGGATAGTTCTATTGGGGTTGTTCTATTAACTGGCGCAGGTCCCCACAGTGACGGAAAATATGCCTTTTGTTCTGGTGGAGATCAAAGCGTCAGAGGAGATGCTGGTTATATTGATGATGCGGGAGTTCCCCGTTTAAATGTCCTTGACTTACAAAGGCTAATTCGCTCTCTACCAAAGATCGTTATTGCCTTAGTTGCTGGTTATGCTATTGGTGGAGGTCATGTTTTACATCTTATTTGTGATTTGACCATTGCAGCAGATAACGCCATTTTTGGACAAACAGGCCCCAAAGTAGGCAGTTTTGACGGTGGGTTTGGCACAAGTTATCTGGCTCGTATTGTAGGACAAAAAAAAGCCAGAGAAATCTGGTTTCTCTGTCGTCAATATAACGCACAACAAGCTTTAGAAATGGGTTTAGTTAATTGTGTTGTTCCTGTTGCACAATTGGAGACAGAAGGACTTGAATGGGCTCAAGAAATCCTAGAAAAAAGTCCCATAGCAATCCGTTGCCTCAAGGCCGCTTTTAATGCAGATTGCGATGGACAAGCTGGCTTACAAGAGTTAGCTGGCAATGCTACACTTTTGTATTATATGACCAAGGAGGGAACAGAAGGAAAACAAGCCTTTTTGGAGAAACGTCCTCCTGATTTTCGCCAGTATCCCTGGTTACCTTAAAATTATATCTTTATAGCTAACTGCATCGACAACTTCTTCTAGTTTTAACCCCAACGCTCCCGTAATGCTCATGGCATTCTCAATATCTACAGCTTTCCCCCGAAAAAAACGTTCAATCGTACTGCGAGAAACTGTCCATTCTAATATTTCCTCAATATCTTCATAAGTAATTCGTTTCCCAGTCTTTAAAATTTGGGCTTCTCTAAGTTTGTTTTTTCCTGTAGGAGTGACAGCAATACTTTTTCTAGATTTGTGTGATCGTGCCATAGGGATAAAATCGTAAATCTCTATGGCTAGTGTTCCCGTTTATTTTATTAATGTTTTCATTATCAAAGGAAAATGCCTAAAAAAATTCCCATAGTCAAAGCCACCCTTTGTATGTCAAAAGAGTGGCTTCGCTAGAAAGAGTAATTCTGGCATCGAGCTATTGTCCCAGTGGGCTACCCCACAAGTATCGTCGCCGCTGAGATGTTTCACTGCCGAGTTCGGGA
>JASJEA010000165.1 GCA_030064935.1 Crocosphaera sp.
AAACGGATTGGCTTAAGTCGGTTTCATGCTTGTTTAGGGAAAGCGGTTAAGCCGTGGGAATCTGGGAAGAAAAAGGGCCACATTGTTACGGGTTCGGTTTTGGCCAGGATTCAATTATATCTTTGGGCTAAACGTACCATGTCCCTGTCACCACCAAAGAACCCTAAACCACTGGTTAAGAAATTGTACCATCGCTATGTTGATGATATTCAGGCTAAGTTAACTGAGGATGGAAAAATTGACAGCCACTACCCAGGCAATAATTCCCTTAAGCAATGGGGTAAGGCTAGAGTGGGGGATAAACTGGTTAAACTCCTTTTCAAGGAATTGATTGGAGCTTGTCGAAGATATAAGGAACAACAGCCATAAAAAAGGGGGGGAATTGTCCCCCCCCAATTGGTGATCATTAAACCGAAAGAATCTTATAGTAATAATTAAAGTTGAGAAAAGACAAAAACCACTGTGACAGAACCCAAAAGCTACAAAGATACAGTAAACCTGCCCAAGACTGATTTTAGTATGCGGGCCAATGCTGTAAAGCGAGAACCCGAATTACAGAAATTTTGGGCGGATAATCAAATTTATGAGAAATTATCCCAAGAAAACCCCGAAGATGTATTTATACTTCACGACGGTCCACCTTATGCTAACGGTTCTTTGCACATGGGCCATGCTTTAAACAAAACCCTCAAGGATATTATCAATAAATATAAATTACTGCGAGGTCATAAAGTCCGCTATGTTCCTGGTTGGGATTGTCATGGACTCCCCATTGAACTCAAAGTATTACAAAGTATGAAGTCGAAGGAGAGAGAGGGGCTAACCCCTCTCAAATTACGCCACAAAGCCCGTGACTTTGCCCTTAAAACCCAAGAAGAACAGGCAAAAGTTTTTAAACGGTTCGGCGTGTGGGGAGACTGGGAAAACCCTTATTTAACCCTAACTCCTGAATACGAAGCTGCACAAATTGGTGTATTTGGAGAAATGGCCTTAAAAGGTTACATTTATCGGGGACTTAAACCGGTTCATTGGAGCCCCAGTTCTCAAACCGCTTTAGCTGAGGCAGAATTAGAATATCCTGAAGGTCATACCTCCAGAAGTGTTTTTGCGGCTTTTCCTGTCATTAAAGCTTCAAAAGATGCACAAGAAATACTACAACCTTTCTTAAATAATTTAGGGGTGGCTATCTGGACAACTACCCCTTGGACTCTTCCGGGAAACTTAGCAGTTGCCCTTAATCCTGAGCTTAATTATGCTGTAGTAGAACAGAGTTCTGATGTTTGCAAATATCAGTATTTGATTGTGGCTGCTGAGTTAGTTGAAAGATTATCAACTACCTTTGAAACAGAATTAACTGTCAAAGCAACAATTCCAGGAAAAGCATTAGAACACACAATTTATCGTCATCCTTTATACGATAGAGAAAGTGAAATTATCATCGGTGGTGACTATGTTACTACAGAGTCAGGAACCGGTTTAGTTCATACTGCACCGGGTCATGGACAAGAAGACTATTTGGTGGGACAAAGATATGGTTTAAAGATTTTATCTCCTGTGGATGCGAGAGGAAACTTCACGGAAGAAGCTGGACAATTTGCAGGATTAAATGTTCTCAAAGATGCTAACGAAGTGATTATTAATGAGTTGCAAGAAAAAGGCTCATTATTAAAAGAAGAAGCTTATCAACATAAATATCCTTATGATTGGCGAACCAAAAAACCGACTATTTTTCGGGCAACAGAACAATGGTTTGCTTCAGTTGAGGGATTTCGAGAAGCAGCTTTAACCGCAATTAAAACAGTTAAATGGATTCCCTCCCAAGGAGAAAATCGTATTACTTCAATGGTAGGCGATCGCTCAGATTGGTGTATCTCTCGTCAACGAAGTTGGGGGCTACCCATTCCTGTTTTTTACAATCAGGAAACTAATGAACCTTTACTAACAGAAGAAAGTCTCAAATATATTCAGAAAATTTTTACTGAGAAAGGTTCTGATGCTTGGTGGGAGATGTCTGTAGAAGAATTATTACCTGATAAATATAAAGCAGATGCTCATAAATATCGTAAAGGAACTGATACAATGGATGTCTGGTTTGACTCTGGCTCATCTTGGGCTTCAGTAGTCAAACAAAGACCACAACTAAACTATCCTGCTGATATTTATTTGGAAGGAAGTGATCAACATCGGGGTTGGTTTCAGTCCAGTTTATTGACCAGTGTAGCTGTTAATGAAATTGCTCCTTATAAAACAGTATTAACTCATGGTTTTGTCTTAGATGAAAAAGGATATAAAATGAGTAAATCATTAGGAAATATTCTTGACCCTAATACCATTATTAATGGAGGTAAAAATCATAAACAGGAACCACCCTATGGGGCAGATGTCTTAAGATTATGGGTGTCATCAGTGGATTATTCTTCAGATATTCGTGTGGGGAAAAATATCCTTAAACAGTTGTCTGATATCTATCGCAAGATTCGCAATACAGCTAGATTTTTATTGGGTAACTTACACGATTTTGATCCTCAGCAACATAAAGTAAGTTATGAAGATTTACCCGAATTAGATCGTTATATGTTGCATTGCATCACCGAAGTCTTTACAGAAGTTACTGATGCGTTTGAAACCTACCAATTCTTCCGTTTCTTCCAAACTGTACAAAATTTCTGTGTGGTAGATTTATCTAATTTCTATCTGGATATTGCCAAAGATAGACTTTATATTTCTCATCCTGATTCTATGCGTCGTCGTAGTTGTCAAACTGTGTTAGCGGTTGCTATTGAAAATTTAGCTAAAGCAATCGCCCCTGTTTTATGTCACATGGCTGAAGATATTTGGCAATCTTTACCCTATGAAACCCCCCAGAAATCGGTTTTTGAGGCGGGATGGGTGCAAACATCAAAACAGTGGGAAAACCCAGAATTAGAGGCTTCCTGGACAAAAATCAGGGCGATCAGAAACGAAGTGAATAACGCCCTAGAATTAGCTAGACAACAGAAAGCTATCGGTTCATCTTTGGACGCAAAAGTGTTAATTTATGTATCTGATCAAGACTTACGAGAAAAACTCGAAAAATTCAATCCGACTGATGTTTTAACAGGAAATCAAGTGGATGAATTACGCTATTTTGTCTTAGCCTCTCAAGTGGAATTAGTTGATAGTTTGGACAGCATTCAAAAAGCAGACTATCAGAGTGAGTCTGACTTAGTTTCTGTGGGTGTTATTAAAGCAGAAGGAGAGAAATGTGAACGCTGTTGGAACTACTCAACAAAGGTAGGAGAATTTAAAGATGATCCTGCCATTTGTGAACGGTGTAATGCTGCTTTGGTGGGCGAATTTTAGTAAGATTTAAGGTGCGTTAATATTGTCTTAGCGCACCTTGATATTTTATTTAAAAATAATCCTAATGTCCTCATGAAAAAATTACCAGTTCCCTCATTTTTTGACACCCAAAAAGTAAACCAAGTTTGGTCAGTTCCTTATCAAAAAAGAGCTAATGAAGCATTAAAATGGTCACAAAAATATAATATCCAGGCTTCATCCGAAGACAAGGATAAAATTATTCTCTTCCTAATTGATGTACAAAATACTTTTTGTTTACCTAATTTTGAATTATTTGTTGCTGGAAAATCTGGAAATGGTGCAGTAGAGGATAATATTCGTTTGTGTGAGTTTATTTATCGCAATTTGGGGAGGATTACTAACATTGCAGTCAGTTTAGATACCCATACGGCGATGCAAATTTTTCATCCTATTTTTTGGATAGATAAACAAGAAAATTATCCTCAACCTGCGATTACCATGATTTCTTATGAAGATGTTAAAAAAGGTATCTGGAACGTTAATCCAAAAATTGCTAATAATTTAAACATTTCCCTTAATGATTTAGAAAAATATGCCCTACATTACGTTAAGAAATTAACAGAAGATGGGAAATATCCCTTAACCATTTGGCCTTATCATTCTATGTTAGGAGGAATTGGTCATGCTTTAGTTTCATCCGTAGAAGAAGCCTTATTTTTTCATAATATAACTCGTCACAGTCAAACACATTTTGAATTAAAAGGAAATAACCCTTTAACAGAAAATTATTCTATTTTAAGTCCTGAAGTCTTAAAAAATCATCAAGGTCAAAATATTGCTCAAAAAAATAGCAAATTTTTAGAGAGATTACTATCTTTTGATAAAATCATTATTGCAGGGCAAGCTAAAAGTCATTGTGTTGCTTGGACAATTGATGATTTACTCAAAGAAATTTCAAAAAGAAACCCTAAGTTAGCAGAAAAAGTCTATTTATTAGAAGATTGTATGTCTCCTGTGGTTATTAACAATATCATTGATTTTACACCCCAAGCAGAAGCAGCATTTAAACGCTTTTTTGAAGCTGGAATGCAAAGGATAAACTCTAGACAAATAATCAACTAACTTAGAGTATACTGAACGAAAAAAATGGTTTCAATCCTCCAACTTGAGGGAGCGGTAATTCTAAATTCTGATAAGATAAGTATGGAAGAAACCTAAATCATTATGAGAAAAACAATTATTGGAGTCATGGGACCTGGTGAATTAGCAACAGAAATAGATCTAAAAAATGGTTATCAACTGGGAAAATTAATTGCTAAAGAAGGGTGGATCTTATTAACAGGGGGGCGCAATATGGGGGTTATGGATGCAGCTAGTAGAGGGGCTAAAGAAGAAGGAGGATTAACTGTAGGTATCTTACCATCTAATAGTCATAAAAATGTCTCTGATGCTGTGGATATAGCCATTGTTACGGATTTAGGGAATGGTAGAAATAATATTAATGTTTTATCATCTGATGTGATCGTTGCTTATGGTATAGGGTTGGGAACCATATCAGAAATTGCTTTGGGGTTAAAGAATAATAAACCAGTAATTATATTAAGTGAAGAGCAAGAAAGTCAACAGCTTTTTAAACGTTTATCCCCCGAATTGACTTTTATTGCGATGGATATAGAGCAAACCATTTGGTTAATTAAAAATATTCTCAAAAAAGTCAAATAATTTTAAAATTTATTTTCATAGCGAATGGTAGCTTCACCCAATGTATAGTCATAAGAAAAGCGAACTAGGGAATTTTCTTCTAGTTTATAAACAGTTTCTAATACAGGGAATACCCTTAAGTTAGTTAACCCCAAATTGTTTTTTCCAAACTCACTAATTTGTTCGTTACCTTCAAAGATAAAATCTTGTAAAAAAGGTAAGACAACAATAGCAGCCTGTACAACACCTGCTTCTAATAACTGAGTCGAATTTTGTTTTTGTAATCTTTCAAATAAATCAGGAAGTTGTTGACCAAATAAGGTTAATAACTCAGTATTAGTTAAAGGGGGATTACTAGAAAAAGAAACAATGGGCGATCTTAATAAATCTGCAATTGAGTTCGTTCCTAAATTATTGATTTCAATGCACCTTGCTAATTTTCTTAAATTCTCAGATGAGGTTTTATTATAAGGAGAAATTGTAGCAGATTGATTATCACTAAAGTTACATAATTCATCAAGATTCTGTCCAATATTTGGTAAAACTTCCTTAGCACTTCCTGTTATTTTTAGGGTAATTTCTGCTGATTTTGATCGACCACTTTGAACAATATCATCAGTGATTTCATTGTCTTTTATTGAACGTAAAGCAACTGCCAAAATATATAATTTTAGTTCTAAGTTAATATTAGGATTAATTAATCCTTGATTGGGTAAAAATGTTAAAGTATTTTCATTTTGACGAGTAATAAAAACACGAGTCAAAGGCAGATTAACTTGACCACTATTTATTTTTATGTTTCCTGATGGTTGCAAGGTTAATAACTCAGCTAAAGATAAATTATTGATTTGACCATTTAATATCAAATCACCACTAAGGTTGAGAAAAGCTTTAGGAATAGTTCGGGTTTTTTCATTTTCAACTGCTATTTTATCAATGGATATTTGAAAGTTATCTAGTTGAGGCGGTATCGCTATACGGCCCCGTGAAGCCAGAGTTCCCATCCATGCTTCAAAAATATTTGCTGTTTCTTCTACTCTTAAATTTAAACTAGGTATTCTCAATTTTCCTTGTCTAAAGTTTATATTGCCGCCAATTTTAGGGCTAATTAATGCTCCTGAAATTATGATATCTCCATTAATTAATCCTTGATAAATTCCTGATTCATTTATTTCATCTTGACTAATATTGATGGTTAAGGGATTGTTGATAATATCTGAGTTATTTTGAGATGGTAATAATAGTAAACTTCCCGTTATATTTAAGCTATTTTTAGCAATATTTGCAGTTATTTTTTCTACATTTAGACTACCATTTTTTAAGTTTGCATAACCATTTAAGGTGACTAATGCAGGAAGATAACTATTAGTAAATCTCGCATTATTTAAGTTTAAGTCTATTTCACTTTCAGGCTCTAAAGAAATCTTGATTTCATCATCAATCAAAATTTGACCTTTGATATCAACAGTAATATCGCCTTCTCCATCTAACCAAACAATTTGATCCAAGGTTAAAGGTTGTAGAAAATTAAAAGATTCTTTTCCTAAAATTGCTTGAATGGCAAAGTCTTCGTTACTATTTTCAATGATAGGAAAAGGTAAAGTAGCATTTAGCTTAATAAAGTCAGGTTTAGTGGTTTCTACTGTCAAAGTATCATCACTATAGTTCATGTTTCCAGCTAAATCTTGATTAATTGCTCTTGAATTGATAATCCCATCATTAAACTCGAAAATTGCATCAACTTCTGGTTTATCTAAAGTACCATTAAGGGTTCCTTCTACATTAATTGAACCATTAATATTACCGGGAATAATAATTAAATTACGTACTAAGTCTAAGGTTAGATTTTCTACTTTAAATGCTGATGAGTCTAGGTAAAATTTAGCATCTTGATAAGATAAACTTAAACTTCCTAATGCTGTCATTTCTCCTATATTTACTTGAGGATTAATATTCATAATTCCATCTTTTATCTGACCATTAATTCCTATGGTTTCGATAGGAATTACTTGGGAACCTTCTAAAACTAAACCTAAATCACGAACAATTGAAGCTGTTGCTGGTTGAGTATTCCATTGCCATTTTTTCCCTTCAAATTGTAAGTTAAATTGTGGGCTTTGAAGGGTTCCATCTAAAGTGATTTCTGCATTATATTGACCTTTAAAATCTAATTCTCTGGGTAAGTCTCCTGCTTGAGTTTCTACAAATCTTTCTTTGATTTTTTGATCATTGATCCAAAATTTATAAAGTTGTTCAGCAATAGAATTTATATTCTTCCCTATGGGATTAGGGGTTAGTATTGTACCATTTCTTAAAACAGTTGGTTTGAGTTGTAGAAATCTTAGTAAACTATCCCAGTTAGATAATTCTAAAGCTGTTAATAAGTCTTCTATATTACCTTTATCAATATCAATTTTACCTTTAACTTCACCTGATTTTATATTTAAGTTTCCCACAATATTATAGTTACTTTCTCCCAAAGTAAGTAAAGTTCTTTCTAAACTAATTAGATTATCTGTATAGCTAAGTTTTGCTTCAAACTGATTGGCAATTACTGGACCAAAACGAGGAGAGGTAATGGTTATTTTTCCAAAAGTATTTAAGTCTAATGGATTAAAACTGATGTCTATATTCAATAAACCTCCTAAATAATCGGGTAATCCATAATTACCTAAAGGGGCAATTTTTAAGATATCTATCGGTAAACTTTCTACTTTAGCAATCAGAGTATCATTATTCCGTTTTACTTTAGCAATCAGAGGTATTGTCGTATTATAATTTTGACTAATTTCTAAGGAATCAACTAGAGATATTAAAGGACAATTTTTATCCAAGCAAGGATTAATAACTGCCCGAATTTTATCTTGTTTACCTTCGAGATTGATGAATATTTTATCAGTAGAATCTATACTTATTTTTCCGATTAACTCTGGTTCAAACTGTTGTTGATTAAAGGTTAAATTAGCTAGTGTTAAATCTCCAACAATGTCTAAATTTCCTGGTGCAAATGGTGCAGTTAAGAGATTTTTTCCGAGTAAGGTTCCTGTAAATTCTCCTTTTCCTTGTAAATCTAATGTTTCAGGTAAAAACTGTCGGTTAATAGGAATTTTAGTTAATACTTGGTTTAAGGGTAATGAACTTAAATCAAAATCTGTATCAACATCAAATAATAAACTTTCGATATCCGGTGATGTCCAAAGATTAGCCACAGTAAATTCGCCTTTTCCATTGATATTTTGTTCTCCAACTTGTACAGCAAATGTATTAACTGTAAAAGGAATAAATGATGCCGATTTTAAAAGAGGAGTCAGAGAAACAGAGGCATTAATTTGAGTGTTTAATTTATCGGAGGTAAAACTAGAAAATAAATCAGCATTTAAACTAGATAAATCAATGTTTTGTGTGGTTATATTACCTGAAATCTGATCATTGTTTATTTGTCCATCAATGGTTACTATTCCTTCTCCGATTTCTATTTCTGTGTTCGTATTACCCTGAAAATCTTTAAAATCTAATGCTAGTAAAGATGATATATTACCTATAAAATTAGTTTCTGCTTTTCTAACTTTTATAATGGGATATCCTTCAATAACAAATGGGGCAATAGATAAGGGAGTTAAGGAAGCATTTCCTTTGAGCAAACCGCTTTCTATTTCTGCGTTTGCTGTAATACTTTGGTTATCAATTAAAAGATCACTATTAGCCGTAATTTCTAGATTATCTAATTTGGTTTTTAAGTCAGAAAATAAAAGCGATCGCCAGTTTCCTTTTAACTTAATATCACTATTAAGTAAAGTCACAGGAAAAGGAATTTTAGGTATAATTTGATTAACCGATAAACTATTAATATTGACAGTAGTTTCTAGAGAATCACCTTGTAATTTACTTGTTGCTAAAACAAAACTCTCTCCTATTTTTAATTCGACATCTGCGTTAGCATTAATGGCATCAATGTTTTCTAAATTACCGAATAAAGTAATTCTAGAATTATTTACAGAAACCACAAAAGGTAAGTTAGAGATAAAGTTATTGACTGGTAATTGTAAGGTTGTAATATCTGTTGTAAAGTTACTATTTCTAAGATTACTATTAACATTAATTGTTCCTTTTTCTACTGATAATAAAAGATTAGAATCTATCTGAAGAGACTTGATAAAAGGTTGCTCAAGTTTGCCAGATAAACGAATATTACCTTGATTTAAGACTATATTTTGATTACATTCAATCGCCAGGGTAGTACAAATAATGGAAGTAAAAGGGGTTAATGCTAATGAGTCTGTATTGATAGAGGTTTGCCATTTTGTTGTCTTTAAGTTTCCACTCCCTGCTATATTAATAATTCCTTGTTGAGTCTTAATATTGGTATCTTTTAGTAACAGGTTATTTTTGTTAATAATAAGAGCACCTTCACTGATAATTTCTGTATTAGGTTGAGATAAATCTCCAGAGCTTTTCCAGTTAATTACGCCCTTAGTATCTTCAATTGTTCCTTTTAATTGCCCTTCTGCTGTTAGTAAATTGAGATTGATATAACTTGCCAAAGAATAATAATCATTGAGCAGCGTTTTGAGGGGTACTTCAGTTTTAAATTTTAAATTAAAAGGTATTTCTGTAAGCTTAAATTTTTGCTTTTCTTCGATCAATTGACTTAAATTTTGTGTAATTTTACCTTCTGCTTGTATTTTTGCACCTTCTTGAGTTTCAACTAATATTTTTTTTAATAAAGTTTCATTTAAGGTAACTTGTAACTCAGTTAAAACTGTTTTCAAGGGAGTATTAGCAATGGTAACATTTTCCTCGTTAAGCAAACTTAATTTAACTAGAGGATTGGTTAATATCCC
>JASJEA010000166.1 GCA_030064935.1 Crocosphaera sp.
TATACCATCAAAATAAATCAATAATTTATCAATAAATGATTGATTAGGTAAATTTCTAAATGACCAAATATACATTAAAATAATGAGAATAGGTTGTATTATTAAGCTCAAAATACTTAATACTGAAAAGCTTACTAATCTACTTATTTTCTGTTCTTTTAATAAGTAGAAACAGATAAAAATATAACTTGCTATGGTAATAGGGAGAAGAACTAAATTGCTAAATTTAGCATTAATCGCAGCAAATAAACAAAAAGTAAAAATAAGGAAATGAATTCCTAGAAGTTTATCATTATTCCTAACAACTGTGTCATAAATTACCATTAAAGTGAGAATAGATAACAAGGAGTATATCGTCACACCAACATCAAAAGTCATTAAATAACTGTGACTATAAAAACTTGGAGAAAACACATATAAAACAGCAAAAACTAGAGAAATCTGAAACGGAATTTTTTTAAAAATAAAAGTATATAAATATAACCAAATAAAAATAAAGCTATTTAAAATTATATAAACTAAACGGGAGCTAAATAATAATTTATAAAAATTATCAAGATCAATCATTAAAAGGTTGTAACCTACATTAAAAGCAGCTAAACGGGATTCTACACTCTCTCCTGAACTGATACCAGGTATCATTATATTATAATTATTATAATTAGGATAAAAGATATTAAGAATAAAAGAATTCACTAACTTAAAAAAAGGAGGATGTTCTCGATTTAATCCTAATCCTTGTATATAAGAATAAGCAGCACCAATATAAGCAGGTTCATCTGAAGTAATAGAAGTTTGGTTGATTAGATAAAAGCAAATTATATAGTAAATAATTATGATAACTATAAAGAATAATTGTTGAGGAAATTGCTCAAGACTAAAACGTTTAAACTGCATCAATTCGCAAAGGCCATGCCATTATTAAGGTTATTGATCATCTTTACTACATATTTTTTATTTTGTCAAGCCCTAACAAAGAATTGAAAAATTTTTTCTAGATAACGAGATTTAAAAGGAACTTTCTAGATAGACTTAGGAGTCATAAGGGAACGAGGTAAAAGATTAATCTGTATAACCCAACCCGGCAAACTATGAGTGTTAATGATCATTTAATGGTAGAACTGCGTACATTTGTGAGCACAGTTCATACCCTAGATACCATTAATATTCTAGTTAAGCTCAAAAAAAAATCTGACCTAGTTAGAATTAAATCTTTTTGACAATCTGCTGGTTATTACTTGACTATTAAATAGCAAACCTCTTATCTTATTGTAAATCATAACAAATAAAGGAAATAATGCCCATGATGAATTCATTAAAATTCAAACTTCGTAGAAGTTTAGGTTTAAATGAGATACAAGAAAGAGTTGCTCATTTAACGAGACAAAATCAAGAATTACGAGATCATAATCAAGTGCTTGACGCTAGATTGAGAGACACTTTAGATTATAATCATCGCATTCTTAATCAAATTGAGCAATTAGTTGGAAAGAAAAAAATACAGCTTTTACAAGAGATTATTGAGCAAAGTAAACCAGGATCTATCATTAATTGCCGTATGAATTACTGTGATCTTTTAGTCCCTGTTGAACTGTTACAGTTGTGTCCTCATTGTCTCCATCCCACTGAAGAGAAAAAGCTTAATTATTTACTGGAAACCCATTGTGTTGACTGGTTATCTTCTTACATTGAACCAGGAGATACCATTTTGGATATTGGTGCTTCTTTCGGAACTATTAGTATACCTTTGGCGAAAATAGTTGGAGCAGAAGGACACATTTATTCCTTTGAGCCAGCACGAAAAACTCATAATTTTTTACAACAAATTATAGAAATTAATAGTATTAATAATATTTCTGTCGTTAAAGCTGCCATTTCTGAAGAACCAGGAACTTGTGAATTTGTTGAGTACCTTAATAGCGACTCTTTTTCTTGGGCTTCTGAAACTTCTACCCTCAATACACCAACCCGTAAAAGTGATTTTGATTGTCTTACTTATGAAGTCCAAGTAACAACAATTGATGACTTTGTTGCTACTCATAAGATTACTCCTAACGCCATGAAAATTGATATTGAAGGGTTTGAGTTATACGCATTACAAGGAGGAAAACAAACTTTAGAAAAATATTTACCCTATCTTTGTATTGATATTCATCCCGACGTTAAAACCGGGAAAACAGCTTTACTCGGAGTTGAACCCTTTTTACAATCTCTCGGTTATACAGTGACTATGGAACAACATACATTATGTGCAACCCCTCCTGAGAAATAACAGTCATCCAAACAAGCTTCTATTTACTTATTTGAGTAAATAAGTGATCGACTTACAATTAACTGAAAGTCAATAATTTTAACATTTTCCTTACCCTAATTGATAATATGAACGCAATTAAAAACTGGTTAAAAAAAATACGGAACCAAGCTCTAGGTTTTTCAGAAATTGAACAATTACTTAATGAAAAAAATAGAGAAACTCAAGTCTTGGTCACTCAACTTCAACATCATACCAATCAATGTAATGATCAAGTTCAACACTCGATTAATAAGTTAAACGAGCGCACCCAAAACATTCAAGAATCAGTGGATATTTTATCCTCCCCAGAAAAATTAATCCCTCAACTTAATTCCTATACAGGGAAATATTATATGGCTCTAGAATATCCTCCATCAAGGGATTATAAACCCCGTTGGGGCTATACAAAACCACCCCATAAACGAATTAGTGAAATTTTTCATAGGGATTTTGATGAACATTGTCAAACCCTTGAAAAAATGGCAAAATTAAAACCTTTTTTTGATAATATAAATATTTATTTTGATCACGAAAATTCAGGAGAACCCGCTTGGTTAGAAACACCATTAAATGCTTTTGATGCCGCTTTAATATACTATTTTGTTACTGATTTAAATGCCAAAACCTATCTAGAAATTGGTTCTGGGGTAAGTACATTATTTGCAGCTCGAGCGATTCAAAATCATAAACTAGATACAAAAGTGATTTCTATTGATCCTGAGCCCCGTGCAGAAGTTGATGCTGTGTGCGATCGTGTTATTCGTGAGGGTTTAGAAACTTGTGAATTAGAGATTTTCTCACAATTAGAACCTGGGGATATTCTTTTCTTTGATGGTAGTCATCGTTGCTTTATGAACTCTGACGTTACTGTGTTTATGATGGATGTTTTACCTATGATTAAACCAGGGGTTATTATCGGGGTTCATGATATTCTATTGCCTTATGATTATCCTGATTCTTTCAAAAATTGGTATTGGAACGAGCAGTATCTGTTTGCTGTCTATTTATTAGCTGCTGCTAATAATCTTAAAATCCTAATGCCTGGTAGATATATGTCTTTTCGCCCTGAACTAGAAGAGGCATTCTCTGCTATTTTGGAAGACTGGAAAGAAGATAGAAGTGTTTGGCTTGGTGGTGGCTCTTTATGGTTTACTCATCTTAAAAATGGTTAATATAACTGTTCCATTGTAAAGATATTATTCAAAAACTAAACTAAATGAACATTAAAGATTATCTCATCACAAAATTGCGTCGAGTCATTGGGATAATAGACATCCTTGAAGGTATTGATCGCCTTGAAAAAGATCAAAAACGAGCGTTAAGCCAGAAAATTCTCAATCTAATTCAACCAGGTTCAGTGGTTCAATGTCGTATTAATCAAATTGATTTATTAGCACCCATTGAACCTTTAAAAGGGTATCAACATTGTTTAGAACTAGGAAAGGAAGAAACCCTAAGTTTTATGATAGAAACCCATTGCGCTAATTGGTTATGTTCTAAACTAGATTATGGGGATGTTGTCCTTGATATTGGGGCAGCTTTCGGTGTAATTAGTTTACCCTTAACTAAAGTAGTGGGAAAAAAAGGTCAAATTCATGCTTTTGAACCAGCTAGAAATACACAAAAATTTCTCAAACAAATTATTAGCTTAAATCATTTTAATAACATCACGATTGTTCCTTTAGCTATTAGTGATGAACCCGGAAAAGCTGAGTTTATCGAATATACTGCCCAAGAAAACTTTTTTTGGGCTTCTGATATTTCAACCCTGAGCGCACCTGATACCAACCGTCATCATAACCACGAAAGTTATCTAGTGGATGTTACCACCATTGATGATTATGTAGCCAGTTTAAATATTGAACCGAAAGCAATAAAAATGGACATTGAAGGTTTTGAACTATATGGTTTGCAGGGAGCAAAAACAACCTTAGATCGTTATCATCCTTATCTATGTATTGACATTCATGCTGATGTTAAAACAGGAAAATCTGCTCTACTAGAAATCAAACCATTTCTCGAATCTCTTGGTTATACTTTGACCATGGAGGAACATACCCTTTATGGAATTCATCCTCAAAATCAATAACCTATTTAATTGATGTTAAGCCATTTCTGCCATCCCTTGGTTATACTTTGAATATGGAAAAACATACCCTATATGCTATTCCCCCTCAGAAAGGATAACTATATTGATAAAATACGTGAATTATTGATTTTTCAAATCATCAGTTATCTCATTTCTGTTTTGTGAACCCCAAGAGGATGTGAACGGTGTTAATTTCAATTATTGTCCCCTGTTATAACGAACAAGAAGTTATCCAGATAACTCATAATCGTTTAGTCTCTGTTTTAGAAGAAATAACCCCCCAATTTGAACTCATTTACATTGACGATGGGAGTCAAGATGAAACCGCGAACCATCTTCAACAAATACAGCAACGAGATCAACGGGTTAAAGTGGTGTTATTATCCCGTAATTTTGGCCATCAAATGGCTGTAACGGCAGGACTTGATCATGTTAGTGGGGATGCAGTTGTTTTAATTGATGCAGACTTGCAAGATCCCCCAGAAGTCATTAGAGAAATGGTTAATTATTGGTATGAGGGCTATGATGTAGCCTATGGAGTTCGTACCGATAGACAAGGAGAAACCCCCTTTAAACTGTGGAGTGCCAAAGCATTCTATCGCATCATGAATCATCTTTCTGATGTAGCCATTCCTCTCGATACCGGTGACTTTCGCTTGATGGACCGTCGTGTGGTAGAAGCCTTAAAAATGATGCCTGAACGCGATCGCTTTTTACGGGGAATGGTCAGTTGGGTCGGGTTTCGTCAAATAGCGGTTCCTTATCAACGTAGTCCTCGTTTTGCTGGTGTCAGTAAGTATCCTCTGTTTAAAATGATTCGCTTTGCTGCTGATGGTATTTTATCCTTTTCTTTAGTCCCTTTAAGAGTCGCTATTTGGGCAGGAATTTTAACCGTTGCCCTCTCTTTTCTGGGTATTCTCTATGCTTTATTTGTAAGACTATTTACCCTAAGTTGGGTTCCTGGTTGGACCATCTCTTTCATTGCTATCCTATTTATTGGTGGCATTCAATTAGTCTTTTTAGGAGTTATTGGTGAATATATTGGTCGTATTTATCGTGAAGATAAACGTCGTCCCCTCTATTTAGTCCGAGAAAGATTAGGGTTTGAACCAATATCTTATAACGATAATTCCTATAACGTTAACCCAGTCAGTTATGCTGGTAAAAACTCTGGTAAAATTCCCTAATCCTTGCAGTAACGATATCTGAAAAAATTTATTTGTGGAGAGTGTCAATCAGAATGTAGAATTTAGAATTACCTCCATCTCAAGTGGAGGCTTGAAACAAGGAAAATTACTCTTCTCTTGGTCGATTGGATATGGCGAGGTCTCCTCGCCATCCCTCGACCGCTTTTAAACCCTTTGAAAGAGGAGGCTGGGAAGCATTTTTTTCGGTCAAACTAGAATGATATTATCTGGTTGAAATGCTCAAAGAATCGCCCTTAAATACATCAAAATTAAATATTAATTAGGAGGAAAGACTACCCTTGAATACTATCTGTCGTGTTTGTGATTCTACCAATTTAGAACTGGCTATTGATTTAGGACATCAACCCTGGTGTAATCATTTTTTAAAACCAGAAGAAGTGGGGAAAGAACCCTTTTATCCTTTGAGAGTTCTCTATTGCCATGATTGCGGCACGGTGCAACTGGATTATACAGTTAAAAAAGAAATCATGTTTGGGGATCATACTTATCTCTCAGGGGTCACAAAATCTCTCAGTGAACACTTTAAAAATGTTGCCCATGAATTGGATGATCGCTTCTTTAAAAATACCCCCAACAAATCTGTTCTAGATATTGGTTCTAATGATGGAACACAACTAAAACATTTTCAAGCATTAGGCTATGATGTTTTAGGGGTAGAATCATCAAAAACGACGGCTAAAATAGCCGAAGAAGCGGGGGTGCCGACTGTCAATGATTTTTTCAATTTAGAAGTCGTAAAACGTCTTGATCGCAAGTTTCATGCTATCAATGCAGCCGGCGTATTTTTCCATTTAGAAGAACTCCATTCCGTCACCGAAGGCATCAGAGAAGCATTGACAGAGGATGGTATTTTTGTGGTTCAATTCCTTTATATGAAGCGAATTGTTGATAATTTAGCCTTTGATCAAATCTATCACGAACATCTATTATACTATAATCTTAATACCATTGAAGTGTTATTAAATCGTCATGGTTTATCCATGTTTGATGCCTATTTATCACCTATTCATGGGGGATCAATTATTGGTTTTGTTACCCATAAAGGGGAAAAAGAAACCAGCGATCGCCTGAAAAAAATGCGTCAAGCAGAAGTGGAAGAAAAAAGCAATGAATTCTCGACTTATTTAGACTTTGCGCAACGAATTAAACAAATGAAAATTGATAATTTAGCCTATTTAGATCAAGCTAAAAAAGACGGTAAAAATATCTGGGGATTTGGCGCACCCGTTAAGGGAAATACCATGTTGAATTACTTTGGTGTGGGGACACAATATCTTGATTATTTAGTAGAAAAAAATGAACTCAGGCGGGGACTTTATTCCCCAGGAATGCACATTCCCATCGTCATCGAAAAAGAATTAACCGAACTTCCTGATATCTATTATGTCTTAGCTTGGAACTTCAAAAAAGAAATTTTGGCTAATAATCAGCACTTGATTGATAAAGGGATTGAATTCTATTTTCCTGTTAATCCTCAAGATATTTAGGATTATTGTTCAAGAGTAAAAAAGAGGGGCTTAATAACATTAAGCCCCTACTTAGCTAATCAGAAGTAATTCTAGATTCTAATTAACTCTAGCAACGATCGCCCGATGACGAGGACTAATAGGCGTTATTTGCGGTGTTTCAAACCCAGCTTCTTGTAAAGTGGTTTCCACATCTAAAGTGAAATATTGGTCTAGATAAGGCTCCGTACTTTTGAGAAGAGTTAGGATATAAGGGGGCATCTTTTTATAAGCCTCAGCGCGAGGATTCATATCCATGATAGTGAAGTATCCTCCAGGTTTGAGAAGACGACGGGCTTCCTTAAAAATAGCGAGCGCTGCAGTTTGGGGGAGTTCATGATACAACAAGAAGGCAGAAACAAGGTCAAAAGAAGCCGAAGCAAGTCCAGTTTCTTCTGCTGCTGCGTGAACCCATTTAAGAGGTAGATTGCGCTGTTTACTGCGGTATTGTCCTACAGCTAAATGATAGGCAGATAAATCAAGTCCTGTCACCTGGGCATTAGGGTACATTTCTTGTAGGGGAAAGGTACTCATGCCAACACTACAGCCAATATCTAAAACACTTTCAGGGGTAATTAACAATTGTTGTTGGAGAATCTGATGATAATTTTGACGTAAACGAGGATCACCCTTCATACCGGCTTCTGGCCAAATACTAGCATGAACCGCATAAGCAGCCGATTCAACTTCTAAAGCAGAGTCCCAACTTAAATTTCCGCTATCATAACCATGAAAGGAACAAACGTAATAGTCGGGATAGATAAGACTCGGATTTTCGATAGTCTTTATTTCTTCACTCCAATCATGACGACTCAGTTGACGGACATTCTCTCGCCAGGGAATACCCATTTTTTCAGCCCGATTGATAATCATATTACGAGCCTGATATTTAGCCAGTTTGGCTAAAGGTTTGATAGATAAGATTCCATTGATGAAGCGAGACGCTAGACTGGGCTGAGAGGGTAATGAAGTAACAGTCATATTGATTTTGTCAGATTGTGTTGCAAGCTAATCTTGAGAACCATCTTTAATGGAATCAGAATTGTTACCCGATTATCAAAATATTGTTACGATAATTAAGAAACAGTGAAGCGATCGCTTAATCTAGAGTCTGTAGCTTGTGTAATTCTAGCAATATGTCACTAACCGTATACAACACCTTAACTCGCAAAAAAGAACCTTTTACCACCATTGAAGAAGGGAAAGTAAGGATGTATTGCTGTGGCATTACAGCATATGATTATTGTCACTTAGGTCATGCTAGAACTTGTATCGTTTGGGATGTGGTGCGACGTTATTTACAATGGCGGGGCTATGATGTCAATTATATTCAGAATTTTACCGATATTGACGACAAAATACTCAATCGTGCCAGAAAAGAAAACACGACTATGGAAGCGGTATCAGAACGCTTTATTGAGGCCTATTTTGAAGATATGGAACGCCTCGGTGTAGGAAAAGCTGATGCTTATCCTCGCGCCACCCATGCCCTCAATGAAATTCAACAGTTAGTCTCTGACTTAGAAGCGAAGGGATATGCTTACGCTTCCGAGGGAGATGTGTATTATCATGTTCGTCAGTTTAAGGACTATGGCAAGCTGTCTGGACGCAAATTAGAAGACTTGCAAGCAGGAGCTAGTGGTCGGGTAACAGTCGAAGATCCCGAAGCCAGCAAGAAAAAAGATCCCGCCGACTTTGCCCTATGGAAGGGGGCCAAACCTGGAGAACCGGCTTGGGACTCTCCTTGGGGAAAAGGCCGCCCAGGATGGCATATTGAATGTTCTGCTATGGTTAGGGAGATGTTGGGGGAAACCATTGATATTCATGCTGGGGGGAGTGATTTAATTTTTCCTCATCATGAAAACGAGATCGCCCAGTCAGAAGCAGCTACAGGGGAAACCTTAGCAACCTCTTGGTTACATAATGGCATGGTTAAGGTGGGCGGAGAAAAAATGTCGAAATCTCTAGGGAATTTTACAACCATTCGGGATTTATTAGAGAAAATTGACCCGATGGCTGTGAGATTGTTTATTTTACAAGCACATTATCGTAAACCCGTCGATTTTACCGATGAAGCCTTAGAAGCTGCCACAAATGGCTGGCAAACCTTATCAGAAGGGTTATTATTCGGCTTTCAATATGGCAGTCAACTCGGTTTTAAACGAGATTTGCCTGAGTTATTACCTGAATTTAGACAACGGTTTCAAGACGCAGTTGATGATGATTTTAACTTTGCTGGTGGGTTAGCGGTTTTGTTTGAAATCGCCAAAGAATTACGCAAAGAAGGCAATTTATTAGTGCATCAAGGAAAGACAGAAACATCTTCCGAAGTTCTACAACAACAATGGTACACTTTAAGAGCATTGGCTACTGTTTTAGGGTTAGAAGCTGATAGTAATCAATTAAACAGTGAACCGACTAACGGATTAGGTGATAGTGAAATTGAAGCATTAATTGCACAACGAAAAGAAGCGAGAAAAAATAAGAATTTTGCCGAAAGCGATCGCATTAGAGACGAATTGAAAGAACAAGGTGTTATCTTAGTTGATCAAGCTGGAGGGGTAACAAATTGGCATAGAGGTTGAATTAGAATTGAGAATTGAGAATTGAAAATTACCAAAAAATTGGGTTTAAAGCCTCGCCCTTTCAGGGCGACTTTTAGTTTTTAATATGCAGACCAAATGCTATAATATTTCTATGAAAGCACGCTATCGTTATCGAGTCTACC
>JASJEA010000163.1 GCA_030064935.1 Crocosphaera sp.
ACACTGATGTCTTCTTCCCAAACTCCGAACTCCCAAAAATAAAAAATTCTGTACCCCACAAGTATGGGAAATGCTATATATCAACCCATAGGGCAAGTGTATCTATTGCTTGTTTTCCTGACTACAAGTTAAGTACAGGGAAAGTGCTAAGATAATAACTGAAAACGAGAATAAAAATCGGTGAGTTGGTTTGTTGTCAGTATCCCGTGAGCACTTTTCGGAGTTCATAGCAGAAACCTAAATTATGAGGTTTAGGGAGCACCGCCCACAAATGCGCTGAGGATGCCAAATCGGCCAACTGCTCTCGGTAATCTTGTTTCTGTTTCACCCTAAGCTTTAAGGAGAAAACTTCCATGTCAATTTATGTTGGCAATATCCCTTTCGACGTAACAGATACCGATGTTAGGGATATCTTCCAAGAGTACGGAGACGTAAAACGGGTTCATTTGCCTGTGGATCGGGAAACTGGAAGAATACGTGGGTTTGGTTTTGTGGAAATGGAAACAGAAGACCAAGAAACCGCAGCCATAGGCGAGTTGGATGGGGCCGAATGGCTAGGAAGAACTCTGAAGGTTAATAAGGCAAGACCTCGTGAAGAAAAGCCTAGTTCCCCCAGAAATCGTCGTACTTAACCCAGTTGGGATTGTTTGTTTTTATTATTTAATCGAGGACTATATTGTGGCCAAACGTCGTAACTTGAAAAAAGAAAAAGCAGAGCGCAATCAAGCTTATGCTCGTCAATTTCGTCAAAAAACGTCTCGTTCTTTTTCTCGCGGTAGATCCTATTCTAACAATAGCAATAATCAAGATGATAAAAATGAGGATGATAATGATAATAACTAAGTCAAACTAATATCTTTGATTTAGTTGATAGGATAATTAAGGCGATAAATGATTGTGTTGGGATCAACTTGGCTGATAATGTTTTTAATCACCATACTTGGTCCTAATGCTCCCCAACTGCATCCTTTTTCTAAATATTCTTGGGCTGCTTTCCCAATAATATAGGTTCCGTAAGCAGCAATACCGCCTTGTAGCATGGCGGTGCTTCCATAAGTAGTTAACACTCCAGGGTTTTCCATCAAACTAGATGCGCCTAAGGCAGTTTTACCTAACCCTAACAGTAGACTAGTAAGTATTTCTGCTAATATCAATCCCCCAGAACTCAACAATATCTTATGCCACAATTTTCCCGCTTCATAATTGGTAATTGGTAATCCATATAATTTTGCTAATGCTCTAATTAAGGTTAAATCTATAGCAGTTCCTCCTATAATATCTAAAAAACCAATGGGATTAACAGCAACAGCTAATGATTTATATTTGACGTATTTCCAGATAATTTGCTCTGCTTCTTTTTGACGATTTTTAAGTGTTTTCTCAGCAATACTTTCTTCCGCTTTTTTAGCTTTTTGCAAGGCGTTTAAACAGATTAGAGAATGTCCTTCTTGATTTAAAATGCTTAAAATTTTATCTTTTAAATGATCTATTTGTGGAGTAGGTTTTTCCCATTCTTCGGCAGTTGTTCCATCAGGATATTTAACCAAAATAGGTATCGGTTGGGGAGAGGCAGCAACCATAACAATGTCTTGGGGAGCAATCAATAATTGTCCATTTATATTGGAAGACTGTCCTAAGTTTAGCAATTGATTATAGATAGATTGAGCATCTTTTTCAGGATAAAGATCAATCTTATTAAAAACTAAAATAATGGGTTTAAAAGCTTTTCTTAAATCTAATAGCGTCTCGTATTCGGTGCGAGTAATATCTTCAGAAATAATAAACAAAATTAAGTCAGCTTCATTGGCAATATCTCTGGCCATTATCTCTCGTTCTTTTCCTGCTATTTCATCCAAGCCAGGGGTATCAATAAACTCTACTTTTACTTTATTACTAGGGGGAATCCAACGGACGGATTTTGGCCATTTTGTTACACCATGAATTGGTCCAGTATCCAGAATATTTTGACCTATTAAGGCATTAATAACGGCTGATTTACCTCGACTCACTAAACCAAATGTAGCAATTTTAATCAGATTATTTTCTATCTTTTCTAAGGCTGATTTTAAGGCTTGTAAATCTTGTTTTACGGCTGCTTGCAATTCAGGTTTGGGAGGATAATTCCAATGACGACGGATGCTAGTGTACCAAGATAATGCCTGTTGAAGACTAGCGCGAGTTTGTTGAATATGGGTTTCTTGTTGAGTCAAGGTTGATTAACCAGGAAAAATTGACAATGAGAGGAGAGGCGACTTTTTAACGATTATGATACCTTAAAAAAGGTGTTGATTAGGACTATTTATGCGCTTATTTATTGCCCTTATTTTAGGAACTTTTTTAGTCGTTGTAGGTTGGCAATCCAATCTTTTTGCTACTGATACAATATTAGCTCCTCAAGATGATTATGCACAGTATATGTGGGAAGTACATGGAGAGGAAAAACCCCTACCTACAGACATTTTAACTCACGCTCCCTCTGAGAATGATGCTGTGATGGCAAAGATGGTTAATTATGGTAACTTGGAGGGAAAACCCGTTCAAGGCTATCTGGCATCTCCTAAGAACGAAAATCGCCCTTTACCCGCTATTATTGTCATTCATGAATGGTGGGGACTCAATGATAATGTTAAAGCGATGACTCGTAAAATAGCAGCAGAAGGCTATACAGCCTTAGCAGTGGATATGTATCAAGGAGAGTCTGCAAAAACCCCTGAAAAAGCCAGAGAATTAGTAACTAATGCCCGCAATAATAGCGATCGCCTCAAGGAGAATTTGACTTTAGCCTATCAGTATTTAGAAAACGAAAAAAATGCCCCTAAAATTGCTTCTATGGGTTGGTGTTTTGGGGGGAGTTTGTCTTTGACAACAGCTTTATTGTTTCCTGATAATCTTGATGCTGCGGTAATTTATTATGGAGGAGATTTAGAAACCGATCCAGATGTTTTAAAGTCTTTAGAAATGCCTATTTTGGGTATTTTTGGAGAGTTGGATCGACGGCCTTCTCCTGAGACAGTTAAAGCTTTTGAAAGGGCTTTAATGTCTCTTGATAAACAAGTTGAGGTTTATCTTTATCCTAATGCTGATCATGCTTTTGCCAACCCGTCAGGGGAACGATATAACCCAGAAGCGGCGGCTGATGCTTGGGAAAAAACAAAGCAATTTTTCTCAGATCATTTGAGATAAATCGTATTAAGTTTCTACATAAATACCCAAATTTCTCCTTTTTTATCTTTATTATTCAGGAATTTTGCCCATCAATTCCCTAAATTAACGGCAAAATTCCTTTTTTTTCCACTGACATCTCAAAATATCTTCACTAAATTAATAAGAGATAGTCGAAGTAATGACCTATATACAATAAAAATCAATGAAGAACATACTTAGCTTATTTGTTCTAGTTCCAACCTTCTTTGGTGGAATTAATAATCTGGCCACTAAAGCACAAATTCCTCAAGGTAGTTTTCAACAAGTTTATATTGAGGGTAATTATAATCAAGTTACTCAAGCGTTAAATCAAAATCTCAATCTTAATTTTATTGATATTCCTGACTTTGATAGTTCAGTGATTCCTAATTTTAATATTCAAGGAACATTTTTAGATAATCCTAATAATCAAGTTGTTCAAGGAATTAATCAAAGTGTTTTTAAGTCCAACTTAATTCCTCTGAGTTTAACTGACTTGACTATTAATGATTTTATTGGGTATGATAATGTTTTGAATGGAGGACAATTTAATGAACAAAGTGTATTTATTGAAGGAGATGATAATATAGGAACGCAACTGAGTTATCAAAATTTCGCTAATTTTTTTCTATTAGAAAAATCAGAACTAATGACAGAAACAAACTATCTGGCGGAATTTATTGGTAAATTATTAGAAAGTCAGTTATTGGATTCTTTTCAATTTAGTTCACAAGATACTTTACTTTTCGGCAATCATAATATTGTCCAGCAAAGTATTACTCAAAATTTTGATGTTTTTATTTTTTCTGATTTCAATTATAATCCTTTGTTAGAAAACGATCTATTGACTAAAGAAAATTCATTAAAGCCAGTACAGTTCACAATTCAAGAGACATTTATCAATGTTAGTGAAAATAATTATATCACTCAAAACATTCATCAATCTATTGAGAATATATCGGTGAGCGAGTTTAACACTCTTTCAAAAAATGATCTTTTACAAAGCTTGACAAACAATAATATTAACTCAAATGACTTAGGTGAGTTCCCTATTGATATTTTTGTCGATGAAATTCTCAATAATACTATTATTGAAAGTCAACAAATCAATCGTCAAGTCCTTGAAGTGATTGGTAATAATAATGAAAGTAGTCAAGAAAATGAACAAATTTTGGATTTAATAACTAATGAAAAATCACTACAATTAACAGTTAATGAACAAGAATCGATCCCAAGTATTCCTGAACCTAGTAACTTAAAAATGCTATTAGTATTAGCAGTAATGATTTGGGTAGTGTCAATTAGAATGTAGAATTTAAAATTACCGAATTATCTAATGTATAAATTATACGACTTTTTACTTTCAGGAAATAGCTATAAAGTAAGACTATTATTAGCTCAATTACAAATCCCTTTTACTAGGATTGAAGTTAATATCCTTAATAAGGAAAGCAAAACACCAGAATTTATAGCAAAAAACCCTAATGGAAGAATTCCTGTCTTAGAGATTTATCCTGGTCAATATTTAGCCGAATCTAATGCTATTTTATTCTATTTAAGTCAAAATACCAACTATTTTCCTGCTAATGTTTTTGAACAGTCTCAAGTGATGCAATGGCTTTTTTTTGAACAATATAGTCATGAACCAAATATTGCCACATCTCGTTATTGGATCTCAATTTTAGGTAAAGAAAAAGAATACAAACAAGCTTTAGAACAAAAACAAATTTTAGGTTATGCTGCCCTTAATGTCATGGAAAATAATCTCAAAAAACAAGATTTTTTTGTAGGAAAAACTTATACTATTGCTGATATTGGACTTTACGCTTATACTCATGTTGCTGAAGAAGGGGGATTTAATTTAAGCAACTTTCCAGCCATTCAATCTTGGTTAAAACGGATTGAAAGTCAACCAAGATATATTAAATTAACAGATACTTAAAGTTAAAAATATCCCCCATGATTTCTCTAAGCTTTTGACAAAATCAATCGTTGACGATGGACTTTCCTTAACGATAATTCCTTGCCAGATATTCTTTCTAACATCAGAATAATCTGTTGTGGTTGTAACATTGTGCCATCATTGCGACAACTACCGATGTACTGCAAAATAGCATGATGATCTTGACAAGATTCTAGGGATAAATGAGACAAACGATCCCGTAAATTAACCATTGTCTTCTTACCTGACTTAGTGGTTTTCTCCCAATTAATTTCTCCACTCTCTAAAACAGTTTCAACCCAACTGTGCCAGGTTTCCTCGGATATCATCTCCTCGGTTTCCACCGTAATTAAATACTCTGCTTCTTCCAATAATCGAGTTGCTGCTGTAGAATTAACCGAAACTTCTTCTAGATGATAAATAGGTATTTCTGAAGGTAATTGTTTCTCTAAAGCCTGACGAAACTCATCTATATCCATCACCTTGGTTAACTCAAAATCTACAATTTCACCACTACTGGTAACACCTAAAGTTAACGCATTAGCAATGGAAATTCTCGGTCCAGGATGATACCCCCCTGTAAAAGAAATAGGTAACGCTGCACGACGCACCACCCGATCAAATAATCTCACTAAATCAAGGTGGCTAACTAAGGCCATTTCTCCAATTTTGCCAAAATAGACTCGAAACCTTTGTAACCGAGCTTTATTAGCCTGGAAATGACCCCTAAATTCAGGAATAGCAGGGGGTTGCACCACAATATTATGACCAAAATCTAAACCACATACCCCACAATGGGAACAGCCCTCAAAAGCACAATCGGGAACCGTAGCAGCCTCTAATGCCCGTTGTAAATCTTCTTGTAACCATTGTTTATCAATGCCTGTATTGATGTGGTCCCAGGGCAAAGGGGAGTTATATAGATCTGTATTACCTTCAAAAACGTTCCATTCTCCCTCTTCTAACTGACGATACTTCCAACTCAACCCCGCCTCTTCAATAGCTTGTTCCCAAGCTTCGTAGGCTTTTTGAGCATTTTCCCACCAGGAGTCCATCCCAGCACCTAATTCCCAGGCACGACGAATTACAGGAGCTAAACGGCGATCGCCTCGCCCGATAAAATCTTCCATGGCCGAGATTCTGATATCGGTATAATTGGCTTTAACTCCTCTGAGAGAACGAAACGCCTCCCTTAATAATTCCTGCTTACGTTTAAATTCTGCACTAGACACGCAATGCCACTGAAACGGTGTATGGGGTTTGGGAGTAAAATTAGACACCGTAATAGTAAATTGTAAGGGTTTACGACCTTTGATGCGACATTCTTGGCGCAACCACCGCACCGTTTCTACAATCCCCAATACATCAAGATCCGTCTCCCCTGGCAAACCAATCATAAAATAGAGTTTAACTTTATCCCAACCTTGCTCAACGGCGGTTCTAACCCCTCGCAATAACTCCTCATTGGTTAACCCTTTATTAATTACATCGCGCATTCTTTGAGTTCCTGCTTCTGGGGCAAAGGTTAACCCTGACTGGCGGTTTCCCCCAATAATATTGGCAATATTTTCATCAAAGCGATCTACCCGTTGACTGGGTAAAGACAAGGTAATATTTTCATCCTTGAGACGGTTTTTAATCTCTGTTCCCACGGCCGGAAGAGCTAAATAGTCCGAACAACTTAAGGATAATAAGGAAAACTCGTTATGGCCAGTTTCTCTGATCCCCCGTTCAATGGTGTCGATGACATCATCCGGTTTGACATCCCTGGCGGGGCGGGTTAACATTCCTGGTTGACAAAAACGACAGCCTCGTGTGCAACCCCTTCTTATTTCTACCACTAGGCGATCGTGAATGGTTTCGATGTAAGGAACTAATCCAATGGCATAAGCGGGCATGGGAGGGGATACTCGCCGTAAAATTCTTTTAGGAACATCAGGCCGACTAGGAATAACGTTTCCGGCTGGGGTTCCCTCATAAAACTGGGGAACATAAACCCCCGGAATTTGTGCTAAATCCAGTAATAATGCTTCTTTATCGAGGTTATTTGCTTTTCCTTCTTCAATGATTAAACCAATCTCAGGTAATAACTCTTCTCCGTCCCCTAAAGCCATAAAATCAAAAAAGTCCGCAAAGGGTTCAGGGTTGGAGGTTGCGGTTTGTCCCCCGGCAAAAATTAAGGGATAATCGCCCCTTGCCCTCTCTTTCGAGGTTAAGGGAATACCTGCTAAATCTAACATCTCTAAAATGTTGGTGGCCCCTAACTCATAGCTGAGGTTAAAGCCCAAAATATCAAAATCCGTGAGGGAACGGCGAGCTTCCAAGGCAAATAGAGGGGTTTTGGTTTCCCTTAATTTTTCAGCAAGATCAGGTGCGGGCAGATAAGTGCGATCGCATAGTTGACGAGGCTGGCTATTGAGAATATTGTAGAGAATGATGTGACCTAGGTTAGAAGCACCTAATTCATAGACCTCTGGGTAAGTTAACACCCAGCGTACCTTAGCCTGTTCCCAAGGCTTATGCTTAGCACCTAATTCGTTACCTAAATAACGAGCCGGTTTGCTAATTTCTGGGGTCATCAATTTTTCAACGGCAATACTCATCAGCTAACCTCCGGCACTTCCCAATCTTCTCTGATGTTTCTAATATAATGGAAGTGTGGAGGGTTAAGCCAATGATCTCAGGCAGCTACCGTTGTTCGGATTGAGGATTCATAGGTATGACGACTTTCGTAAATTTCTAAAGCCCTATCTAATTGAGTCAGTTCAAATATAATGCGAACCGAAGGTGATAAACAACAAACACTAAGTTTTTTATTAAGTCTTTGGGCAAGGCGGAAGGCTGAGACAATAGCCATCAAGCCGGCGCTGTCAATGAACTCAACTTGGTGCATATCTACTAAGAAAGCCCTATGAACGTTATTATTAACAAAATTGGTTAAATTGTCCTGAAAATCGTCCACATTAGCTGCGGTAATGTACCCACTGGGTTCAAAAACGGCTACTCCTAAGTGAATCAAATGACTCCCCATCATGATGTTTCCCCTCTGTTTCAAAATTAATTTGTTTATGGTATGACCAAATTATAATCAGTTTTTTGTGAGTTGATCTGGTTTTAAGCCTTTCAATAGCTTTTAAAATTCGAGCTTAACCATTATTTAATGATTAATTAATTTTTTACCTGGATCATTATTCACGTTTATTATCAGTTATCTTCCAGTCATTGCAGGTTAGATACCTACGTTAACTAAAAGTTAAACTTAATTTCATCCTTAAACTTTTGAGATTTAGTTTACTGATGGATGACAGTTTAGCATTGTATCAAACTTTTTGTAAAAAAAAGTTAAGCAAGTTACAAAACCGAAAGCATGATTAATGGTTTACTAGAAATCACGACTGCTGTTCAAAAATCATCAAGATTAATACTGATTGCTAACAGCAACAGTACTGCAATCTGTTCACATTTACTAAGTTAGCTGAAAATCCCCGATTGTCAAGAGCGGAGCAAAAACTGTGAATACGGCCCCTTTAATCCGTCAATTAGTCGAAAAAGCTTTATATCTCAAACGGTTGACCCCAGAAATCGAAATGGCTATCAATCACGAGCTAACACGCCAAGGTTATATCTCAGATGTGGATTATGAAGCCTTGGAGTTGCTTATGTCAGAAATGGACGAAGGCCGCATTCGTTTTACCTAGGATTCTTCTTTCCTACCCATCAACCAAGTTAAAAAGCCACCAGCGATCGCCATTACTGCTAAGGCCAACAAAACAGGTTGTAGACCTAATAATGTTTCTGCAATACCGGCCAGAGCTAAGGGAAGAGAAAGGGCGATATTGACTGCATTGTTCTGTAAACCAAAGACTTTACCGCGCATATCTACTGGGGTTTCTGCTTGTATGGTGGTTTGCATGGGTACTCCTACAAAAGCAGCAAAGATTCCTAAAAAGGTAATCATTAACAGGGTTAACCATAGGCTTGAAGTAGAGATAGATAACCCCACCAAAGAAACGGCCATACCAATCGAGCCCCATAACCCTAACTGAGTGTTAGGGAACTTTTGACCCCAGTTACCGAGGAGGGTTGCCCCTAATCCCATTCCTAAGCCTCCTGTGGCTAATAAAAAGCCAAACTGTTCGGCTTTCATTCCTGGGATCGTCTCTGCCATACGTACGGCCAAAACAGATAAAGCAGCGAAGATACAAAAGAGAATCACCAACTGCACTAGAGCATTGCGAACGCGATGATTGCGGCCTAGATAGAGAATGCCATCTTTAATATCTTCAAAAACATGAGGGCGTTCTTTTGGGTCTTTTTCTATCTTTTCCCCTGTTTTCAAAAAAATTAGGATTAAACCGGCGATTAAATAAGAAATTCCCACAACCGAAGCTTTCCCTTCTTCCCAAGAAAAGCCAATATTCTCACCTATATCAGAGGCCACTCCTAACAGGGGTTCTCCAATGGCAAAGCCAACAATAGTCATGGCCATCATCGTGGTGGTAAATAGGGAGTTGGCGGATAAGAGATGACGACGCTTAACCACTAAGGGAATGGTTGCTTGTTCTGCGGGGGCGAAAAATTGGGTAATGGTGGAGTCAATGAGGGTTAGAACTAATAAAATGAAAAAGCCTAGGGGCAGTAAAAAGGCATCGTGAGTTTGATTTTGCCAAGTTCGTAGCCAATGGGGTAACCAGGTAACATTGATAGTTAAGTTATCTCCTTGGGATAACCAGAGTAAGGGGGGAATAATAAATACAAAGGCTGCCCTAATCAGGTTAGAAATCACTAAAACCCCTTTTTTTGACCAGCGATC
>JASJEA010000047.1 GCA_030064935.1 Crocosphaera sp.
GTCGGGGGTGATGAGCCTAGATAACTGGCGTAGGGGAATACCCCTGTGGGCAGAAATATCCCGTCGTGAGTCGGGAAGCCCACGCTATACTGCCTAGCAGTTAGCGTGGGAGGATGTCACTGCTAATAGAGAGGTTAAGGGTTGGCTACAAGATGCGCAAAAGAATGTCAATGTTAGTTATCATCCTCAAGCTGGCTTTGTTAAAATAGCCTTTACTCATGCCTTTCGCCATTTATTGTTAGGGACAGATTATTTTGATGCGATCGCAGAAACATTGTCAGGAGGAGGTGACACAGATACCAATGCTTGTATCGTGGGTGGTTTGATAGGTGCAGCTTGTGGAGGGTATGCTATTCCTGCAATGATGCAAAAAGCTGTATTAAACTGTGATACAAATAGTGGAATTTCTCGGCCACTCTTTTTACATCCCAACCAAATACCGACTCTCGTTGAAGGATTAACTTCTTTTTAGCTAGTCTATGTTTTCTCAAACAAATTTTTATGCACTCTTCTTATTGGCCTATTGAAAAGTTACCAGGATTAAGTAAAGCTAACCAAGAACAGTTAAAATCTTTAGGTATTAATAATACTCAAGATTTACTGAACTTGACTAAAACTAAAGAGAATAAGCAAAGTTTAGCCAATCAGTTAAAATGTCAACTACAATTAATCAGTAAATGGGTAGCTTTAGCCGATTTAGCTAGGGTTCCCAGTGTAGGATGTGATTATTGTGGACTTATTTTACACTCAGGAATCATATCAGTTAACCAGTTGGCAAAAACCCCCGTTAGCTCTTTGCATCGACAAATTCTTAAGCTACAAGTTGCTACCTTACAACGCAAAGATTTATGTCCTTCTCCTGATCTTGTTCAAACTTGGATTAATGAAGCAAGGGGAATTTAGAATGGAGAATGGAGAATTTAGAATGGAGAATTTAGAATTGATAATATATTAATATTCAGGAATATAATTAGACAAAATTATCATTGTGAGGAAACTATCGTGACAGAATTTTCTAATCTAGAATCATCTAATATTTGGGACTATAAACCTAAGTGGTGTCAACCTTGGTCTATTTTATTAACAGGAATTTTCTTAAGTGTTGCCAGTTGGTTTACAATTCATATTATTTGGCTTACTGCTATCGTTTCGACTTTAATTATTGTTTGGTGGGTTTACTTTTTAATTCTCTATCCCCAAATGTTTAAAGAATATGTGGAGAGTCAAAGACAAGTTTAAATAAATTAACTTAAGGTTTCAGGTTAACTCCACGAAGATACCACGTAACCAACGCAGTCAGAAGAAGGAAAAAAATTTGTCGCCAATTCTTGAGTTCTCCTACTTTTTCTATTAAGTCAGGAATTTTTTGCATATTCGACTTTTGTCCTTCTAATAAACCCTTAATTTCACTCATTTCTTTGTCTAAATTTTGCGTTGATTGTTGTTGAGATTCAATTTTAGTGTCAATTTTAGCAATATTTATCTCAATACCATTTACTTTTTCGGTCAATTCAGGAATTTTTTGGATATAAGATTCTTGTGATTTTAACAAACTCTCAATATTCTTTAATGTACCTTCAATACCAATCATCCTCTTGTCTAAATCATTTATTTGCTGAGTTGATTGTTTTTGATTTTCTAAAATAGTATCAATCTTATTAATTTGCTCTGATTGATTATTAACTTTACTTACAACTTCTTTTAAGTCATGATCAATCCTAGCAATTTGTTCTGATTGCTGATTTATTTTTTCCTCAATGTGTTCATTAGTTAAGCTCATAATTTAAGTCTATTTAATCTGGTTGTTAATTAATGCTCAAGTAGGTATTGGAGAATGGTTTTTCTTTTTTATAAATTTCCTGTTTTAAAGGTTAAGTAAACCACGCAGCCACCATGTAGCAACACCAAAAGAAAAAGTAATAAGACCACCAATAACAACAAGAGCAATTTGTCGCCAATTCTTCAGTTCTCCTATTTTTTCACTCAAGTCAGGTATTCTTTTAATATCATCTTGTTGTTTGTCTAAAATACCCTCAAGCCTGCCCATTTTTTCAACTAAACTAGGTATATGTTGGATTGACTGTTGCTGAATTTGCACAGTAGTATCAATTCTCGTAATTTGCTCTGATTGCTTCTGTAAAGTAGTATCAATTCTCGTAATTTGCTCTGATTGCTTCTGTAAAGTAGTATCAATTCTCGTAATTTGCTCTGATTGCTTCTGTACAGTAGAATCAATTTTAGCAATTTGTTCTGATTGAGTCTTAATGGTATCTACAACTTTCGTCAAGGTATCACTAATAGTAGCAATCTGCTCTGATTGAGTTTTAACGGTCTCTACAACTTCTTTTAAAGTATTATCAACTTTACCAATCTGCTCTGATTGCTTATCAATTTTGCGCTCTAGTTTATCTATTACCTTTTGTTCTGTTACGCTCATAATGTAATAAATTGTAATTTCGGTAACTTATAAAAGTTTAGGTGTTTGTTAGGTTTCGAGCATATCTAGCCCCATATCTAGCCATAGATATAACTAAACTAACTCTAATAGCATTGCCAATAATGACAGAATATCTATCATGACAGAACCTTGTGGCTGTTATTGCTGGATAGATTGTCTGACTTTTATGTTATGTCTGAGTTAATGTCTTAGTTATATGTAGAGTGACTAAGTTATTGTCAAAGTTTAGTTATGATAGATTAAGTCTATACTAATACTACCTTTAATTATAAATGAGTCGCTCTATTCAACTCAAACCTCAACTAAAAGAAGATATCAAAGCATTACTTCCTCGTAATGCTTTTGCTAGTCAACAAGCTTTAGCTGAACATCTAGGACTATCCCGTGATGTGATTAGTCGTTTCTTGAATGGTAAACCGGTTGACCGTTTAAATGCAGAGGAAATATGTAGTGCATTAGGTCGTGATGTTAAAGAAGTAACTTATATCGAAGAAGATGAAGTTAATACCGAAGAAACTCAAACTAAGCAAACGAAAATAGATTGGGGAGAATCGACAGATAATAGTGGTATTTTTGATATTTATGCAAGAAAAAAAGAGTTAGAAACTTTAACGAAGTGGATTATTGAAGATAAGTGTCGTCTTATCTTTATTGAAGGGATGAAAGGGATGGGACAAACTCATTTATCTTATCAATTAGTACAAAAAAATAAAAAAAATTTTGATTTTGTCATTTTACGTTCATTGGATCAATATGAATCAATTGATGAGTTATTAACGGATTGGTTATATTTTATAAATAAGGAAGACGATATCGAGAAGTTGAATATTGAACACAAAATAGATAAAATTATACTAAATTACAACACCTATCGTTGCTTATTTATTTTGATTAATATTGAGTGTAAAATAGCTCAAAGCTCTTTCACTTTTGAAGATAAAAATTATGATATTCTACTTAAAAAAATAGCTAACAAACAAGAAAAAAGTTGTTTAGTTATGACCAGTAATATGGAACCCAGAGAAATTAGCTTACTGGTAGCTCAAAATGAATGGAGTCGTCGTTTAGAAATAGAACCCTTATCCGTAGAAGCAATTAAAAATCTTTTTAATCGTGTTGGTTCATTTGAAGGAGAAGAAGAAGATTGGAAGTTACTAAGAGATACCTATCGAGGAAATCCTTTTATTTTAGTGAATGTTGCTATTAATATCAAAAAAAGCTTTGCTGGTAATATTACACATTTCATCAGTTATTGTACGATACATAATTCGTTTAATTTTGTTTTTAATGGAATTGAAGAATTTATCAAAGAGCAGTTAGAAAATTTATCAGAGACTGAAAGAAATGTTATGTATTGGTTGGCTATTTATCGTAATCCCATTAGTTTATTTAAATTAAAAGATATTATGGAGGGATTATTGGGCGATGAAATACTAACTATTACTAAACATTTAAAATCTCGTTTTTTTGTGGAAAGCAAGGATGAAGGAATTTTAATTCAACCGCAAATGATCCAAGATTATTTAACTAAGAAACTAATTAATGATATAATTGAAGAAATAATTAATAATAGTTTTCATGTGTTAAATAAGTTTCCCTTATTTTTACCTAATGCAACCATAAAAATTAGAGAGAATCAAGAAAAATTTATTCTCAAACCGATTATTGAAAAGCTCAAAAAATACTTTAATACAAACCAGCAAACTAAAGTGCATTTACAAGAAATTTTATATCAGCATAAAAACAATAAATATGATAGATATTTAGGAGGAAATATTCTCAATATACTGAGAAATTTAGGTAGTTTAGTTAATGAAGACTTTTCTGAATTACTGTTAAAAAATGCAAATTTAAGAGTAATTCGCTTAAATAATACTGATTTCACTGGTTCTCATTTAGAAAACCCAATGTTTTTACATGGGTTTAGTAATGTGATTTCTGTTGCCTTTAGTCCTGATGGAAAGTGGTTGGCAATTGGGGATACTAATGCTCAAATCTATCTCTGGAGGATTGGAGAAAGCCGTCCTATTTTACACCATATTATTGATAGTAATAATTTCTGGGTAAGAGCGATCGCATTTAGTCCTGATAGTAAAATCATTAGCAGTGGTGGAGAAGATGGAAATATTCATTTATGGGAGGTAGAAACAAGAAGAACGATTGCTATTTTTTCGGGACATCTTGATCGCATCAGAGCTTTAAGTTACAGTGCCAATGGTCAATTATTAGCGAGTAGTAGTGATGATCGAACGGTGAGAATTTGGGATTTTAATCGAAAAGAATTAATTACGATTTTAACCAAACATCAAGATAAGGTAAGATGGGTTATTTTTCATCCTTATAAGGATACTTTAATTAGTGCGAGCCAAGATAATCAAATTTGTCTCTGGGATGTCAATACTTCAGGCGCAAAGTTGATAACCCTATTCCGATTAAAAGAAAATAAAAATAATCTTTTAAGAGCGATTGCTGTTAGTCCTGATGGTGAGATTCTTGCCAGTGGGACTGATGATGGAATGCTTAGTCTTTGGAACTTAGAAACAGGTCAATTTAAACAGAGTTTAAGTCATAATCATAATGACTGGATTATAAGCCTTGCCTTTAGCCCTAATGGTGATCAAATAGCCAGTGCTAGTGAAGATACAACCATTTGTATTAGTGATGTTAAAACAGGCAAACATTTGCATACCTTAAGAGGTCATACTGGGAGGGTTTGGTCAATCGATTTTCATCCTAAACTTCCTTGGTTAGTCAGTGGGGAAATGGGATTCAATGTTAGAATTTGGAATCATCAATCAGGGGAGTGCTTACAAGAGTTTCAAGGATATACTCAAGAAATTAAACCAATCACCTACAGTCCTAATGGTAAAATTTTGGCAGTGGGAACAAATCAAGGAATCATCTATCTTAAAGATAGCTTAGATGGAGAAGATAAAGCAGAAATATTAACTTATAATGGTAATGTTTTGTCCCTTGCTTATAGTCCTGATAATCAAATTCTCATTGGTGGAAGTGATGATACAAAACTATATATCTGGGACACTTTTAATAAGAATAGATTAATTAAAAGTTTAGCCGAACATAAAAATTGGATTAGAACTGTTGCTTATAGTCCCGATAGAAAATTTATGGCAACAGGAAGTGATGATAAAACAATCAAATTATGGGATGCTTATACTTTTAAACTGTTGAGAACTTGCATAGGTCATACAGATTTGATACAATCTGTATGTTTCCACCCCACCAAACCTTTATTAATCAGTGGTAGTAATGATGGTACAATCAGACTCTGGGATATTAATAATCTAAAAAACCCCAATCCAATCTTTAAAATTTTTCAAAGTTCTCAACGTGAAGTTTGGACGGTTGCGATTAGTCCTGACGGAAACCTAATGGCTAGTGGTAGTAATGATAACACCATTTGTGTCTGGGATTTAGAGGCAGAAAACACAAAAGCAATTATGATTATTAGAGATCATCGTCACTGGATTTCATCTGTTGCTTTTAGCCCCGATAGTCAATGGTTAGCTAGTGGTAGTTATGATACAAGTATTCGCTTATGGAAACTCTCCTCAACTGAAGATAAAACTGAATACAGTTGCGACAAAATCCTTTTAGGACACGGTAATGCTGTCATGTGTGTTATCTTTCATCCTTATGAACCTATTTTAGCCAGTAGTAGTAAGGATGGAACTATCAAACGCTGGAATTATGCTACAGGGGATTGTTTATCAACCTGGCGATCGCCTCGACCTTATGAGAACATGGACATTACAGAAGTTACTGGTTTAAACTCAGCACAAAAATACGCTTTAAAAACATTAGGTGCAATAGAAAGGTAGGTATATTTACCAATCTGTTGTAAGATAACAGCAAATTTTGTGTCTGGAGTAATTATGGAGTCTGATGTTTTAACAACGGTTTTCCTGCCCCTTGCTCTATTTATGATTATGATGGGTATGGGGTTAGGTTTAAAAATATTTGATTTTAAGCGCATTTTAATCGAACCAAAAGGGGTTATTTTGGGCTTAATTGCTCAACTAATTATGTTACCTGTTGTGGGTTTTTTGTTAGCCTCAATATTTCCTTTAACCCCAGAGTTAGCAGTTGGAGTCATTATTTTAGCTGCTTGTCCGGGGGGGGCGACTTCTAATGTTATCAGTTATTTAGTAAGGGGGAATGTTGCTTTATCGATTACATTAACTGCTATCAGTAGTATCATTACTATTGTTAGTATTCCTTTTGTAATTAATTTAGGAATGCAGATGTTTCTAAGTGCAGATACCGCACTACAGTTACCTCTTTTAAAAACTATTATTCAAATCGCTTGTCTGATATTACTACCTATTTGTTTAGGAATGTTAGTTAATCACCATAAACCTCGATTAGCAGCTAAATTAGAAAAAATAGTTAAGTGGTTATCTTTGTCTTTTTTGGGATTAATTATTTTCGGTATCTTGCTTAAAGAAAGGGCTGATTTATTGCCTTCTTTTTTACAAGTCGGATGGGTTACGTTAAGTCTAAATTTACTTACGATGTTCCTTGGATATGCCATCGCTATGATAGCTAAAGTTGATGAAAAAAGTGCTAGAACAATTACGGTTGAAGTGGGTATTCAAAATGGAACTTTAGCCATTACTATTGCGAGTACCTTGTTAAATTCACCTATTATGGCCATTCCTGCTGCTATCTATAGTTTACTCATGTTTGTTACTGCTGCAGCCTTTGCTTTATTCGTTCGTAATCGTAAGATTATTTCTGTAAAATAAACTATCATTTCTAGGAATAATTCATGAGTTATCTCTAAAATTAGCATCAACTTAGTAGGGGCTTAATATTATTAAGTCCCATAATATTATAGCATTTCCCAAGCTAGTGAAGTACAAAATGTTTTAGGAGTTCTGAGTTTTAGAAGAAGATATGAGTGTACCTCATCAGAGTGAGAAAACCTATGAATATTTACTCTGATAACTAAGTCAATATTTCTCCTCCCATTAACTTCTTATAGCGACTTTCTAATTCTTTTTTCAAGGAAGGTGAACTACCTAAAGTTTTATCTGCTGTGATAATTTTTTCTGCTGCTACTCTAGCCAATTCTAACACTTCTTGGTCTTCTACTAAACTGGCTAAAGCAAAGTCTGGTAAACCAGATTGACGGGTCCCTAAAACCGTTCCTGGTCCCCTAAATCTTAAGTCCATTTCTGATATAAAAAAGCCATCTTGGGACTGTTCTAGAACACTTAATCTTTGCTTTGCATCAGGGGTTTTACTACTACTCATTAACAGACAATAGGACTTATGAGAACCTCTTCCTACTCTACCTCTTAATTGGTGTAACTGTGAGAGTCCAAAACGTTCGGCATTTTCGATTAACATGACGGTTGCGTTGGGCACATCTACCCCAACTTCGATAACAGTTGTTGAGACAATAATCTGATATTTATTGTCTCGAAAAGCGGTCAAAACTTCGTCTTTTTCTGCTGAACTCATGCGTCCATGTAATAGTCCAATTTTGAAGTCTGGAAACACTTTTTCTGAAAGTTTTTTGTGTTCTTCTACTGCTGCTTTTACGTCCAATTTTTCTGACTCTTCAATCATGGGAAAAATAATATAAACTTGTCTTCCTTGGGCAACTTCTCGACGAATTACATCGTATGCTTGTGTTCTTTCTTTTCCTGTTAATGCAGTGGTTTGAATAGCTTGTCTTCCAGGGGGTAATTCATCAATTTGACTCACATCTAAATCCCCATGTAAAGTTAATGCGAGAGTACGAGGAATAGGTGTCGCAGTCATTGTTAAAACATGAGGAGATTTGCCTTTTGCTAACAGTTTGGCTCTTTGTTGTACCCCAAAACGATGTTGTTCATCAATAACAACTAAGCCTAGTTTTTGAAAGTTTACTGTGTCTTGAATTAAAGCATGAGTGCCAACTAAAAGCGGTAATTCTCCTGTTATTAATTGACGATGTATTTCTTCTCTTTTAGCTTTTTTAGTGGACCCTGTTAACAATTCTACTGGTAAATAGAGTTGATTAAACCAAGGAATTAGTTTACGATAATGTTGCTCAGCTAATACTTCTGTTGGTGCCATTAATGCAGCTTGATATTGAGATTGTAAGGCGGCTAAAATGGCAAAAACAGCGACAATTGTTTTACCCGCACCTACATCTCCTTGTACTAAACGATTCATGGGAGTGACTGAGTTCAAATCTTCTAAAATTTCATTAATAACTCTTTGTTGAGCATTAGTTAATTTAAAGGGCAATATGTCATCAAATTGCTTGATTAGTTTACCTTGAGGCCTAAAAAATGCACTATTATGTATCTGTTTTTGTTCCTGACGACGTTGCAAAAATCCTAATTGTAAATAAAAGAATTCATCAAATACTAAACGCCGTCTTGCATGGGCTAATAATTCAGGTGTTTCAGGAAAATGAATGTTACTAATTGCTTCTTTTAGCCCCATTAATCCATATTGTTCTTTTAAGACTCTTGGTAAAGGATCTCTTATCTGTTTAATTGCTTCTAAACTGGCAATAATTGCTTTACGAATTAAGTCAGCACCAACACCTTCTGTTAAAGGATAAACAGGTAATAATCTACCAATTTTAATCGAGTCAATACTAGAACTGGTACTATCTAAAACTTCAATTTCTGGATTTTCTAAAGTTACGCCATAGCGGTTTTGTTTAACTAAACCCGATGCTGCTACCACTGCATCCATAGGATAAATTTTCTTTTGTTTTTCTTGCCATCCTCTATTAGTAAAACGATTACCAGCAAAGAAACGATTAAGTTTAATTTGTCCTGTATTATCTCTTAAAATTAATTCAAAAATGCTCAATTTTTTATTCTTGGGACTCGTAAAACAATTACAGCGTTTTACAGTGCCGACAATAGTCACAGTTTCCCCTGCTACTAATTCAGAAATAGTTACTTGACGGGCATAGTCAATATGATCGCGAGGATAATAAAACAACAAATCTTTGACTGTATATAAGCTTAATTTTTTTAATAATTCTCCTTTTTTATATCCTACTTCAGTTAAAGTGCTTAAAGATTTATCTAAAGTAACAGGACCAAAAGAAACTTTTTTCTCACTAATCGCTGTGGTTTTTGCTAACTTTGGTTTTGGTGTTTCTTTAGGAGTTTCTAATGTCTTTTTAAGTTCGTATAAAAATTGACGAGTTTGACTAATTAAAGTCTTTCTTTGTGCTAGAGTTAGGTTCGGATAATTGACATATTGTGACGCAAAATTTTGCCAGCGTCGGCGATCGCTGCTTGGGGTTCCGGGAGGAGGATTTTGACCGAAATTAAGACATAAAAATTCGTTAAACTGATATTGATTACCCTGTAAATTGGTAAATCCTTTTTCTGCCTCAATAGAAAGGGCTTTATCTAAACGTATCCAGTCGGGTTTTCCTGCAGCCATAGTTAATTAGAATGCGCGAATTTAGAATTACCTCCATCTCAATTGGGAGGCTTAAAACACAGAATGTTTATCTTTTTGAAAGGGGAGATTTGATACCAGATCCACTTATTATCGTAGAGTAATATTCTTTGTCCCTCTGCCTTCTTAAATAGGATTATCTACTTTCTAAAGCGGATTTGGTATGACTCCCTTTCATCTGGACTTTTTATTGTGCCATAGATAGGAAATCATAACCCAATCCTGGGTAAGTTAACTAGAAAATTAATCTTTTTGGAAACATTCAGCATTAAAAATTTAGAAAATCATAAAATTTAATTCTTTATTCTTCGCTCTAAATAATAGAGATACAGATCGGGTTATGCTTAGGTTTTCCCCAACTTATTAACTGTTGTTAATTTTAATAGTTTGAAGGAATGTTCGTATGCAAAACTAGCATTGATGAGAATGATCAGGAATTATCTATGAACAATCTGATTTTGATTAGATTTCAGACACTGGTTATGGCAGGGATGGTGTCTATAATAGCCATATTAAGTCCTCCGGCACTTTCCCAAGAAAAAGAAGAGGAATCCATTTTAATCGAATCAACCATTACTGGGGATGTTGATCCATCTCAGGCCTTTACAGTTGAAGATATCACCATTCCAGTTGATCAATTGCAGTTATTAGTGAAACCTTTAACTGTTGAAGAACTACAAACAGAGTCTGCTGCTTGGTTCCTTTTGCTCAAAGATAAAGCTGTGGAAATTAGTACCACAGAGATTGCCATCAGGCGAGAAAGTCAAGCTAGTAAAGAGGGAGAAGAGGCAGATAAAGGAGCCCAAAAAGCGAAAGAAGAACTGATGAAGGGGTTAAATTTATTTTTCTAACAAAATTTTCACTAATGATGTAACGGTTTCTTCTAATTTTTTGACTCTTTCCTCCAAAGAAACTGGTGGAGATAATCCTTCAATCGCTTTTAAAAAATATTTCCATCCTTTCCTACATTTTATTCCATAAGCTTGTTGATAAGCAGTATAAGCATTATTATAATTTCCATAACGTTTAATTAATTCTTCTTTCGTTATTTTACTTTCAGAAAGAGATTTATGCGGGTTTTCAACAGTATCCAACAACTGATGTAAACGAGCGGATAAGTTGGCTGTAATTCCAAATACTTTAGCAGAATTTTTAATATCCTGTTGCTGTAAATCTTCTAATTCTTCGATTAATTGACTAAATCTTGACATTTTTTGTACCTAAAAAAATT
Organism: Crocosphaera sp.; assembly: GCA_030064935.1. Classification (GTDB taxonomy): domain Bacteria; phylum Cyanobacteriota; class Cyanobacteriia; order Cyanobacteriales; family Microcystaceae; genus Crocosphaera. The sequence goes on from JASJEA010000047.1 coordinate 11,139, forward strand.
AACTAACGATCTAACAAATTTCTATTAATATTCTCAATCTTGGTTTTCATTTGATCTTTATCATCATCGTCGGGAAGACTATTATCAATTTTACCAAAACTCCGAGGATTATGACTAAAAAATAATGATTGAACTAATGTCCAAATTACAGTAAATTTTTCATAAATAGAATTCGTTTGTTGCACTCTTTTAGTGGCAATTTCTACCTCTGTTTCAATTTGTTTTAATTCAGCCACTACCCTATCTCGTTGAGCTATCATCCTTTGTTTATCTTCAGTTAATTGCGTCATTCGTTCATTAATCTGATTTAATTCGGATTTTAAAACCTCAATATTATCAGATTTCAATCTTATTTGTACTTCTAATTCTTCATTTTCTTTTGATAGTGTGATAATTTCTGCTTTTAATTGCTTCTTATCTATTTTATGTTGTTCACTCCAATAATTTAATTGACCTTGAGAACGTCGTAAAGTCTTAACGACACCAACTGCTTCCTGCAATTGTTCATTATTAGGATATGTTTTGGCTAATTCATAAACAGTTTTTACACGAGTCTCGATATCAACAGCCATTTTGAAAATTTACTTATAACTCTATGAACACAAATTATAATGATTCTTATCATCAATGACTGTAACCGCCATCACCTCATCGACTATTGGTTAGATAAACTTAACTTTTCTGACATCCAACCCTTGCTATGATGAAGGCAATGACAAACGCCACCATATAACAACGCATATCATGGCGAAAAAAGGTTCTTTTCCCCTCACAGACTGGTTAGAAACCCATTGGACAACCCCCGCATTTAGTGGTTGGTTATTAGCGGTGTTAGCCCTATGTTTCTTTGGGGCTGCGACTAATACAATGGCAGGATGGTTATATGTGTTAAGCGGTACTATTCTGGCCTTACTAATCCTAGGAGCGGTTTTGTCCGTGCGATCGCTTTCTCAAATACAAATACGTCGTCGCCCTCTCAACCCCGTCAGTGCCGGAGATGATATCACCGTTGAACTCATCATTGAGAATAGAACGAAATCTCCCAAAACCTTACTCCAACTGTGGGATCTAATCCCTGTGGTCATAGAAAAGCCGCAAAATGCAGCTATTGAAGCCATTGCACCCCAAGGGGACTATCATTGGACTTATTATCTGAAAACCCAGCAACGAGGGGTTTACCATTGGCATGACGTACAATTACGAAGTGGTTCCCCTTTGGGGCTGTTTTGGTGTCGTCGCAGTCAAGAAGTTCCAGCGAAAGCCGTGGTTTATCCGCAAATTTTACCCCTTAATCATTGTCCAATGATTGATACTATCGGCCAAGAAGAAAGCGACAACCGACAAAGCGATCGTCGTTTTAAAGCAGCCAATGAAGGGGTGACAAAAGCCTTACGCCCCTACCGTTACGGCGATCCCATGCGCATGATTCATTGGCGTACCAGTGCGAAATATGATGAGTTTCAGGTACGGGAGTTAGAAATGATCACAGGGGGAGAAGATATTGTAATCTGTCTTGATAGTAGTTCGTCATGGATCGATGATAATTTTGAACAAGCGGTTATTGTAGCAGCGTCTTTATATTTTTATGCCAGTCGCGCCCAATTAAACGTCAAATTATGGACAGCAAAAACAGGGGTAATTCATGGTAATCTTATGGTCTTAGAAGCCTTAGCTGCTGTGAACAAAGAAGAGGAAAAGGAAGAGAAAACTTTACCGAAGTTACCTTTAATTTGGATTACAGAAAATTACAACAGTTTTGAGCATTTACCTTTAGGAAGTCGTTGGGTTTTGTTTGCCAAAGAAGAAGATAAAATTCCCAACCTCGTTTCACAAAACTTGACAGGTATTGTTGTCAACTCTAAAGAATCTTTACAAACTCAATTACAAAAAATACCTCAATAAGACAAATTTATTTGATTATTTAAAAAACCCACAGTTAAAATAGAAAATGTGACACACTGCATTTGATTATGCAGAAATCGATTTATTCATAGTTTGTTGATTAAAGTTATTAATCTCCTGACGAACTAAATAACAAAAATGGGCAATAGGAGGAATGGTAATACGATCGCTAGTAGACACCAAAACCACTTGACGGGTTAATATTTCGGGTGATTTGTTGTTATCAACAATGGGGGCTAAAGATCGCACTGCCAAGCTCTTATCTTGACTACTTTCAATTAACGCTGTTTCTGGTAGCAAAGCAATAATTTCTCCCTGTCTAACCACCCCTCGAAACCCGTCTAACATATTTAATTCCATCACCGCATTAAAAGTTAAATCGTGAAGAGAACACCATTCTTGGAGTAATCTCTGCATTCCATAACCATCTTTAAAAACCACCTGTGGATATTTAACTAACTCACTATAAGGAACATGATCATAAACGGTTAAGGGATGATTAGCCGCCATTAAAACCTTTATTTTCTCCTCATATAATAAATCCACTATCATCTCAGCACTCGTGGTCAAAAAACGATTATTCATCACTACTGCAATATCCACTAAACCATCTCGTAAAACCTTCAACGCGCGATCGCTTCCTAAAGCAGTCACCCGTAACTGTACATGAGGATAATCTAAACAAAATTTTTGTAAAATTGGTGGTAGAAAATGAGAACAGACTGAATGAATAGCCGCAACACATAACTCTGGCTGTTTTCCTGCTTGTAAGTCCTTAATTTCTTGACTAATAGTTTCCCATTCTTGACAAATTTTTTTCGCCCGTGGCAACAATTTTTCTCCAGCAACCGTCAGTTTAGCTTGAGTGGAACGGTGGAATAATAGGGCCCCTAAATTTGCTTCTAGGGCCTGTATTTGTCTGCTAATGGTAGATTGGGTGACACCGCACTGACTGGCTGCTTGTCCAAAACTGCCCGTGTTTGCGATGGCTAAAAATGCTTGTAGTTGCTCAATCCGCATCGATAAGGCTGTCAACATCTTACATTCTTAACCATATCTTATTTTTGAGCCCAATTTGGTAAGAACTGATACTAAAATCATTGAGAATTGTTTAAAAATGAAGTATTTACAATGGTTAATGGTGTTTATGGGAGGAGGTTTAGGAAGTTGTTGCCGTTATTTTATTAGTAAGACTATTAATGAACGAATTGAAACGATGTTTCCTTGGGGAACATTAACGGTGAACTTGATAGGGTGTTTAGTCATTGGCATAATTATTGGTTTAATTGAAAGGTTCCCTGTTCATCCTTACTGGGGACTCTTCTTTGTAACAGGTTTTTGTGGAGGATTTACGACTTTTTCCTCTTTTTCTTTAGAGAATAATTTATTACTAAAAAACCAAGAATATAGCTTATTATTAGTTTATACATTCATGAGTTTATTGTGGGGATTTGCAGGAACTTTGTTGGGAATGATGATTGTGAAAAGACTATAAAGTAGAAAATCCTAGTTTAAGATTTTCTACTTTATCCATGTAATTAATTCAACGGAATAAGCGGGAGTCCCCACTCTCAGCTTGCGGAGTGGGGAGGTAGAGCGTGTGATTTTCGAGGTTCGATGCCTCGAAAATCACCAATTA
>JASJEA010000164.1 GCA_030064935.1 Crocosphaera sp.
TTCGATATAGGGAAATTTGGAGACAACTTACTAAAATCAGCAGTCTCAAAGCCTCATTGTCTCGTTTAAAAAAGAATAACCCCGAACTCCGAACTCCTAACACCGAACTCACGTTGCTATAGTTGCTCTTGATGTCTTTCTTTTAGTTTTAAGCGAATTTCAGCGTGAAATTCACGGGTAATTGGATAAAAATAAGCTAAGATTAAACCGATAATTAAGATAATGGCAGGTAAAGGAGCCACGGCAATTCTAATGGCAAACAAAGCAGTTTCTGGTTGAGTGGGAATGGGTTGGCCGGGAATTTGTTCAATAAATCCTGCTGCTTCTAAAACCAAACCTACGAGAAATAATCCCAATGCTAAACCAAACTTTTGTAAGAGTACCATAAACGCATAAAATACCCCTTCTCTTCTTTGTCCCGTTTCTAATTCATCTAATTCAATTACATCAGGAACCATTGACCAAGGGATAAGATAAGCAACAGATACACCAAACCCCGCCATGATAGCTAAAATAAACATAAATATAACTTGTCCAGGTTGTAATAAAAAGAGTCCTATTTGGGCTATAATCCAAACACTGGTTCCCATAAAATAGACAATTTTTTTATCAAGTTTCTGACAAACTGCTTGCCAGAAAAATAACATAATTAAAGCTGTTCCCTGAACCGCTAAGGCTACGAAACCTGATTGGTCTTCTCCTAAGTTCATATAACTAACAACGAAATAAACCAGAATTGAAGCTGTTAATTGAACCGCTAACCAAGAACATAAGTAAATACCAATCACAAATAAAAAAGGACGATTATTAAAAACAATTTTTAATTGTTGTAAAAAAGACAAGCTAGATTGTTGTCCAGAAGCATCTTGTTCTTGCTTTGCTTCTTGATTAATTAAATGTTCTTCCGTTTTAGCAAACCATAAACTATAACCAAATCCCAACAGTAAAAAACTAGCAAGCAAGGAAAAAAAACTAATATAATCTAGTTTACTTTCTCCTCCAATAAGTGGTGATATACCAGGAATTATCCTCAAAATACCGTAACCAATTCCTAAAATACTCAGGATAATTAAAAGTATTCCTAGTTGTTTTTTTTGGGTTAAATTCAAAACAGGATTATTACCTTTTTCTTGAATTCTCAAACTGCACCAAAGAAGGGCAATAATTCCTAATACAGAACAACTTAACCCTAAAATAAAAAATCTTAACTGGGGATTATCAGGATAAGCAATGGAAGCTAAAATATAAAGTATTAAAGATAAAATACTACCACCAATGGAAAACGAAAAACGAAAACTATTTAAGCTGGTTCTTTCATTATAATCTTGGGTTAATTCAGGAGTTAAAGCAGTATAAGGTAAATTGACTGTTGTATAAGCAATATTAAAAAAGATTCCCACCAAAACATAATAAATAAATAACCCCCATTGATTAACACTTAAATCATCACTAAAATGAGGAATAATCCACTGTAAACTATAACATAAAGCAAAGGGAATAATTCCCCCTAAAATCCAAGGAAGACGACGACCCCAACGAGAACGAGTTTTATCGCTTAATACTCCAATAATAGGATCATTGACGGCATCAGAAATCTTCCCAATCATTAGAATACTACCGGCTAAACCCGCCGGTAAACCAGCAACGTTAGTAAAGAAAAATAATAAATAAAATACTAAAATATTAGCCGCAATCGCCGGTCCAAAGTCCCCCGCTCCGTAGGCTAATTTTGTGGTAAAATGGAGTCTCTCAGTATCAGGTGATGTCATAAGAAAAGTATTATAAAGATTAAATTATGCCCCAACCCCGTAAACGGTTTGCTCAGCATTGGTTACGCAGTGAAACAGCACTAGAAAACATTATACAAGCTGCTCAGTTAAAAAATAGCGATCGCCTCTTAGAAATCGGCCCAGGCACAGGAATTTTAACCCGTCGTCTCTTACCTTTTGTCCAGTCTCTTATTGCCGTTGAATTAGATTGGGATCTCTGCAAAAAATTAGTTAAAAGTTTTGGAGATGTTGATAATTTTTTACTCTTACAAGGCGATATTCTTAAGATAGATATAACAAATGAGGCGAAAGATTTTCCCAAGTTTCTTCCTATTAATAAAGTCGTGGCTAATATTCCTTATAATATTACCAGTCCTATTTTAGATAAACTTTTAGGCCGTATTTCCTCTCCAAATGTTCCTGGTTATGATCTGATTGTATTGTTAATTCAAAAAGAGGTTGCCCAAAGGATTGTTGCTTATCCTGGCCACAAAGCTTATGGTGCATTATCAATTAAAATGCAATATTTAGCAGAGTGTAATTATATTTGTGATGTTCCGAAAAAAGCGTTTTATCCCCCTCCAAAAGTTGACTCTGCTGTGATCACATTTCGCCCTCGTCCTTTAGAAAAAGCTGCTATTAATCCTAAACAGTTAGAAACTTTAATTAACTTAGGATTTTCCAGTCGTCGGAAAATGTTACGTAATAACTTAAAAAGTTTAATTGATGGCGATAATCTCAGAGAGTTTCTAACACAAATCAATCTCCATGATCAAGTTCGTGCTGAAAATCTTGCTCTCAATCAATGGATCGCATTAAGTAATTATTTTTATCCTTAGATGTTTCGGGTAGTTTTTTTCTGGCTCACTTTGGTTTTTGGTTGTTTTATTGGCGATCGCTAATTTTTGCAGACAAGGGAAATTCATTAGTCACGCATAGTATTTTTGTACGATGCTAAACTCCTAGTATTTTGGTTTTAGGAAATTTTTGTTAAGATATTTATATCTTAATTATTTTTTTAGATTTATACCCCATGCTCCCTTTTGATTATGCTTAATGCGATCCTCCCACCTCACTCTTGGGAACCCGAAATTTCTGCATTAGAAGAGTTTTTGGATACTTTACCCCTACAATACAGAACCATTGTGGCTTTAGCCTACTTTACCTCTTCGAGAATTGAAGATATTTTGTCTTTGAAATTCAGGGATATTTTGGCTGAAACAATTGTTATTGAAGAATCAGAACCTAAACAGACCAAATATGTTCCTATTATTTCCATATTAAGACCTTATTTGACCGTATATCTTCATGGATATAAATCGCATCAATCAGAATTGCTATTTACTAACAGTAATGGTAAACCCTTAAAAAGTTCTTCTGTTTTTAAAATCTTAAATATAGTAGCCAAAGAGATAAATTTGCCAGAAATTTATCTCTTTGTCCTCAAATAATACAATTGTTTAAGATCACAGGCATTTCTTTAAAAATGAGGTAAAACAGGGCAATATTATGATTACAGTGTTGACCTTTATCCGTAAAGATGACCTATCATTTAAGAATTGCCGATATTCCCACAAGTGAAAGACCTCGTGAACGTTTAATATCTGTGGGGGCGAAGAATCTTGCCACGGCCGAATTATTAGCCATTCTCTTAGGAACTGGACAAGGCAAGGGCAAACTCTCTGCGGTAGGATTAGGTCATCACATTCTACAGGAACTCAGTAAACATCGTCGCGATCCCCTGGATCTTCTTAGAGACATTAGTCCTAACGAACTGATGACCATTGAAGGGATAGGTCCAGCTAAAGCCACCACCATTATCGCCGCAATAGAATTAGGGAAACGAACCTTTCAAGTGCGTCCCCTGGAAAGAGTTACTATTGATAGTCCCGAAGCCGCCGTTGCTGCCTTAAGTCATGATCTAATGTGGGAAAGGCGAGAACATTTTGCTGTGGTTTTTTTAGATAGTCAGTATCGACTGTTAGGAACAAAAGTGATCACCATTGGAACCGCCAGAGAAACCCTAGTCGATACGGCTGAAATTTTTCGAGAAACCCTTAAACAAGGAGCCAATGCCTTAATTGTCGCCCACAATCATCCTTCCGGCAATGTAGAACCTTCCCAAGAGGATCTAGACTTAACAGAACAACTCCTACAAGGGATGCAACTGCTTCGTATTCCTTTAATTGATCATCTTATCTTAGGGGAAGGAAATCATTGTAGTTTGCACAGAACCACCGATCTATGGCAGCAATATCCACAGGAATAACCATTTAACCTGGATGATTTCGATACCAATCAATGGTATTTTTCAATCCCTGCTTAAAGTCCATTTGAGCCACAAAGCCAAACTTGTCCTTCGCTCTTTGTGTATCTAAACAGCGACGAGGTTGACCATTGGGTTTATCCGTTTGCCAAACGATCTCTCCCTTAAACTCCATTAGTTCACAAATTAACTCTGCCAAGTATTTAATTGGTACTTCATAATTCGTGCCCAAATTAACTGGTTCAGATTCATTATAGGACTGAGTCGCCATAACAATACCCCGTGCAGCATCTGTGGAGTACAAAAATTCCCTAGTGGGGGAACCATCACCCCAAACAACAAGTTCTTTTTTCCCTTCTTGTTGTGCCTCATAAACCTTACGAATTAAAGCAGGGATCACATGGGAACTATTGGGATTAAAATTATCTTCTGGTCCGTATAAGTTAACTGGCAGTAGATAAATACCATTAAATCCGTATTGTTGACGATAGGATTCTAATTGAACTAATAATGCCTTTTTCGCAATACCATAAGGGGCATTAGTTTCTTCAGGATACCCATTCCAGAGGTCATCCTCTTTAAAAGGAACAGGGGTAAACTTAGGATAAGCGCAAATGGTTCCCACACAGGTAAACTTTTCGATGCCCGCTTCATAAGAAGCATGGATCAATTGAGTTCCCATCATTAAATTGTCGTAGAACAACTCGGCCGGTTTTTCTTGATTTAAACCAATACCTCCTACATGGGCAGCCAAATGTATAACAAAATCTTGCTGTTGGACAGCCCTTTGACAATGATCGAGGTTGCGGAGATCACAATCACGAGAACGAGGAATAGTTATTTTATTCCGTTGCGCACCCGCAGCCACTAACTCATTGACCACTTGCTTGCCAAGAAACCCGGCCCCGCCGGTCACTAAAATTCTTTTATTAGTCAAATCTAACATGGTTCATACTACTCCGTGATCCCTGAATTCGGTCAACAGTTGCTCATAATTAGTCCATCAACATTGAAGTCAACCCCTAATCATGAAACAACTGATCCCCGAAATTAGTCCACCATAACACTCATGGGTTGACGCACATAAGCATTATCCTTGAAGAGTAACACTTTGTCATTAGAGGTTTCATTGGGAGAAGATAGCCCCAAGGCTGCGAGATCCGCTTCCACCATTAAATGAACTAATTGCTCAAAGGTGACCGAAGGTTCCCATCCCAGTTTAGTTTTTGCTTTTGTGGGATCGCCGATTAGTAAATCTACTTCAGCAGGACGAAGATAACGTTGATCAAAGTCCACATAGTCTTCCCAGTTCAAATTAACGTATTTGAAAGCAATGGTCAAAAACTCCTTGACGGAATGGGTTTCTCCTGTGGCTACTACATAATCATCAGCAGTCTCTTGTTGTAGCATTAACCACATGGCTCTGACGTAATCCTTGGCATAGCCCCAATCTCGTTTAGAGTCTAAATTACCTAAATACAATTTTTTCTGAGTTCCCGCCACAATACGGGCGATGGCTCTGGTAATTTTACGAGTGACAAAGGTTTCACCACGACGAGGGGATTCATGATTAAATAAAATACCGTTACAGGCGAATAAATCGTAAGACTCCCGATAATTTAGGGTTTGCCAGTGGGCGTACACTTTGGCACAAGCGTAGGGACTACGAGGATAGAAGGGAGTGCTTTCTTTTTGAGGCACATCTTGAACCTTCCCAAACATTTCCGAAGATCCGGCTTGATAGAATCGTACTTCGATCCCTGTCCGTTGTTGATAGTCTCGAATCGCTTCTAAAAGACGTAAAGTCCCCATACCAACAGAATCTGCTGTATATTCAGGAGCATCAAAACTAACCCTTACATGGGACTGCGCACCTAAGTTATAAATTTCTACAGGTCTAACCTCTTCTAAAATTCGTCTAAGGGTGGTGCCATCGGTTAAGTCCCCATAGTGTAGGAATAATTTGGCTTCGGTTTGGTGAGGATCAACATACATATGATCGATGCGATCGGTGTTAAATGTTGAGGTTCGACGTATTATCCCATGAACTTCATAGCCTTTCTCTAATAGCAACTCACTCAAATAAGAACCATCTTGGCCAGTTATTCCCGTAATTAGGGCGCGTTTTGTTTTGGTCATTGGTTAGTTATCCTGTCTTTAAAAAATTAATTAAGTTTTATCACTAGCTTGACACTTAATAACATACTTTACTTCATCATGACAAGTTCTGAGAAGTCTAGGGAGTTTGGAGAGAATATTGATATTTTTCTGCTCTGCCCCTCTGCCCCTCTTAACAAAGTTAGAAGTTAGAAGTTCCACAGCGAAGCTCCGCCGCTATCGCACAGCAGTTGTTTTTGTAAGGGGGATTTATGCCTTGCTCCAAAAACTTTTCGCTTTGAAAAGCTAAGTTTTAGCTCCTATTATCTCGATAACTCAAAAAGTAAAGCTTTCTCTATGATCAGAGAAAGCTGATTGGTGAGGCTATAAACTTTATTTTGGATAAGGATCAATAGGCACCGTTATTTTTAGGGAAAATAATCACGCCGATGGTTTTGAAAATGATCCAGATATCCATCAACCAATTATTATAATTGACGTAGTAAACGTCAATCTGGACTCGTTGTGGATAGGGAATGTCATTGCGTCCGGAAACCTGCCATAGTCCTGTGATTCCAGGGCGAATCTTTAAAACTCTTTCGATTTTGTTACCATATTTACAGAGTTCTTCTGGGACTAGGGGGCGAGGCCCGACAACACTCATATCCCCTTTGAGAACATTCCAAAATTGGGGAAATTCGTCTAAACTTGTTAAGCGTAGGAATTTTCCAATCCAAGTAATACGAGGATCTTCTCTGAGTTTAAAGTTATCTTCAAACTCAGCCCGCATTTGCGGAGAGTTAGCCATCATAGTTTCGAGAACTTGATCCGCATTCTCCACCATGGTTCGGAACTTGATACATTTAAACTTTTTGAAGTTCTTACCTGCTCTTTCTTGACAATAGAAAATCGGACCTGGGGAACTGATAGCGATTAACAACCCTAACAAAAGATATAGAGGGGAAAAAACGATCAGTACCGATAAGGAAAAAATTATATCAAAAGTTCTCTTGATAACCTGATCACTGAGCATTCTCCGTGAGCGAGGCTTCTGATAAATTCTTTGGGAAACTGAGGCAGGTAAACCTCGTCTTGTTAAAGCTTGTATCGCTTTAACCGCAATAAATTGGGTATTAGCAGTCATCTTACTCCTTCACATCACATCACACCACACTAAATTATGATCATAAAGCCAGATAGGATAAATCATAGCAATGGAGATCACATTAATCGAAAATCGCTCATAGAACTTTTTTGGATAAAGTCCTGATAACTTTGCTCTAAAAACGTCAGATAAGACGTTTCAAAGATTTTGGGAGTAAATTTTGCCGCTTGGTGACGGCAACTCTCTGGGTTAATTTGATGCTGAAACTCGCAGAAAGTTTCAACAGCTTCCATAAGAGCTTGATCGGTTTGGGGAAAAAAGAAAATTCCCGTTCCTTGATCTATATTTTGACGAATATCGATTACAGTTTCTAGAGCGCCACCACCTCCATAAGCAATCACCGGGGTTCCACAGGCTTGGGCTTCTACCAAAGCAATACCAAAGTCTTCACAGGCACCATAAACAAAGGCTTTGGCTTCACTCATATACTGCTCCACCACTTGGTTGCTTTGTGCGCCTAGAACTTTGATATTAGCGTTAGCCATTTGACGAATTTTGGGTAGATCAGGCCCATCACCAATAATAATTAAAGGATAACCTAATTGATTGAAAGCTCGCACGATTAGCGCAATTTTTTTATAACTTACTAATCGCGAAACGGTGAGGTAAAAGTCTTGTTTGTCAGGGTTAAAAGAAAATCTCTCAATATTGACGGGGGGATAGATTACTTTGGCCTGACGACGATAACAACGCCAAATGCGACGTGCTGTATGCCGAGAATTGGCGATAAAATAATCAACACGATTCGCCGAAATGACATCCCATTGTCTCAGACGGTGCAATAGATAACGGGTTAAAATTCCAGGAATTCCCTGTCCGGCTGGGGAATTATTAAGATAATCAAATGTTAAATCCCAGCCATAGCGCATGGGGGTATGACAGTAACAAATATGGGGTTGTTGGGGACTGGTTAGCACCCCTTTGGCTACTGCATGGGAAGAGGAAAGGATAATATCATAATCTCGCAAGTCTAACTGTTCAATCGCTAGGGGAAGAAACGGTAAATATTTTTGCACCCCATTACGGGCAAAAGGAAAATTCTGTAAGAAGGTATGGCCAATCGAAAGCCCATATAAATAACTTTCGGGATTACTCGATTCAAAGTCAATCAAGGCATAAACATCAGCTTCAATATGCTTTAAAATTTCTCGAACGACTAATTCTGATCCCCCTGTGGCTTTGGGGGTTAACCACTCATGTACTAAAGCATATTTCATCGTATTTTCCGTGTACCTAGCATTTTCTAGCCTTGATAGAGAAGGCAGATGTTCCTTATTAGTTTTAGCACGATTATAGAGTTAAAATAACAGTTGGAGCAGCACTAAAATAAGTTAGGACATTTCTAGTATCTTGAATTTTCATTTGGAGGTAACAAGTAATCTTATGAATGTCCTAATGTGGATTTGTGCTGCGCTCAATATCTTAGTTTCTTCTCGATTTATCCAAAACTATGTCTGATTCTAATTCTTTATCTAACCGTTATCAGCAACTAATCGATTCTATCGTGGATATTACCTTAAAAGGGAAAATTAGATCCAAAGAACAAGTCTATCGCATCTTGGTTAAAGAAATTGAGTCAGGAACAGGGGAAATTTTTGAGCGTATTCTTGATGAAAAGATACAGCAAACAACAGCACAATTAGACAAAAAATTAAAAGCTACTCGTATTTTAAGGGCCTTACAAACTATTCAAGGAGAATGGGGAAGATGGCAACAAGAAAATCAAAGTCAGCAGGGCATTAATTTAGCCATAGAACAAATTGAAAATGCTGAAGCTAAACATATATTAGCCACATTCTTACCCTTATTAGATAATAGCAATAATAAAAGCTTGAAGCGAGAAGAATTAGAACAACTTTCCCAATCATTAACAGAGTCCAAGAAAAGTTTAGAAACCTTAGAATTAGCTAAGGGGATTGTCGATGGGTTACAAGAATTTTCCCGTTTAGAACCTGATTTAATTACTTGGATTTATGAACAAAGTCAAAGTACATTAGGGTTTGGCTCGGAAAAACAAGGGCCTTGGCCATTTTGGGAGAAAAAAACAACCCTACCTTTAGGGCAGATATTGTTTAATTGTTTAGCCAATAATGAATCAATTAGAGAAATATCGGAAAAAAGTTATCAAGTCGAATTAAGAGCATGGATTGAACTGATTATTGTCTTAAATTTCCTAGAAATAGGGTTAGTTAAATGGTTTGATGAACAACCTTATAATGCCAAATTTGGTCAACGTCTATCCTACAGCACTCTGTTAATATTTTCTGTTATTTTTGCTCAGCTTTCTCAGGGGTTTACAGGAAAAGATAGTAATTTAAGAGAAGGCTATTTCTTAATGATGTTACAATCATTACGCCGACTAACTAAACGCCAAGATTTTCCTTTATATGGAGGAATTTTTGCTTCATTTTCAGGAGAGAATTTACGAGATACTTTGACTTATTTTGATGATCCTTTAAAAGAAGTAGAAAGAACCAAAGAAAAAGCCAGAATATTAACTTTATTAGCTTATTCTCAATTAACGTTAGGTAACTATAAACAAGCCAAAAAATTCCATTTAGAAGCATTGGAAATTTCTCAAGAAGC
>JASJEA010000158.1 GCA_030064935.1 Crocosphaera sp.
TATAGTCGTTTCAAATAAGTTTGAGACAGAGGAATGTGAGCATCTTGCTCACTATGCTAATAAGAGAGGAGATTGATGTTGTCTCATTTTTATTTGAATTAACTATATTAATAACTTTTGTAGGGATCAAAAACCGTTGACCCCTACTTAATCATATTTGAATTATCGTTGATTATGCAGTTTTAGTTTGCTTATCTTTTTGGAGTAATTGAATAATGGAATTCTTTTCTAATAATCCTAGAACTTGCCCATTTTCTCCAACCACTGTCAGTTGTTGTAGGGGATCATCTTCGAGCATTTTAACCACTTCTAAAAGTGTTTGATTAGATTGAATGGTTATCAAGTCTTTAATGGCTTCCATAGCTTCATAAACCTTAATTTGTGTCCATTCAGATGTAGAGATTTTTTTCAATCCTTCTACTTCTAACACCCCTGATAAATTTCCCTCTTCGTTAACAACTAAAAACTTTCTCCATTGATTTTTTCCAATCACATAATCATTGACAAATTCACGAATGCTTAAATCACCAGAAACAATAGGGCTATCGGGAATAATAGCATCTTTGGCCGTATAACCATTTAAGGTTTCTTGAACTTGTGCAGATTGGGCAGAAACTCCCGCATTTTGTAACAAGAAGAAACCAATTAACAGCGTCCAGAAACTACCAAACTGGGTGATGCCTAAGATGGATAAACCACCCACCGCAACCGCTAACCAACCGAAAACTTGACCAACACGACTAGCAAAAATAATCCCTTTATTGGGGTTGTTGGTAATCTTCCAAACAAGCGACTTTAAGATATTTCCGCCGTCCAAAGGTAAGCCAGGAATTAAGTTAAATAAACCTAATACTAAGTTGATAAAAGCTAATAACTCAATAATCGCTTCAATGGGTGCTGGAAAGCTAAAATTAAACGCAGTCAAGAAGAAGATAGCAGATAAGAGTAAACTCACCACAGGTCCTGCGATCGCTACCAAAAAAGCTTTTAAAGGGGTATCCGATTCTTTTTCTAAACTGGCCAATCCACCGAAGAGAAATAGGGTAATTGATTTAACGTCAATGCCTTGAGAAATAGCGACAAAACTATGGCCCAATTCATGGGCAAGTACAGACGCAAATAATAGTAAAGCAGCCATAAAACCTAACAGCCAAGGCAGAAAACCATTGAGTTGAGGGAAGAAACTTAACTGTTGTCCATAACTAAAAGTAACTAACCCTAAAACCAAAAACCATGAAGGGTTTACATAAAAGGGAATACCGAATAAATTGCCAACTCTTATATTGTTATTCATATGAATAACCTCCTGTTTTTGTCAGCGACTTTATCTTATTTCGCTGTTTCTTAATCCTATTGTAACGAAATGTAAATTTAGGGGAAATCGCAAATTATAGTAAAACCCGTCAGGGAAGGTTCGGTTTATTCGGTTAAATTCTTTGTAATAAATTCACGCCATGAGTATCTGTACCGCAGGTATGATAGAGTCCATAAAGATAACTGAGATTCAAAACCGTTTCTGTTTTTCTGGGGCTAGTTTTCCACGGTTTAGGGTTATTGTAAGCATAAAAGGCTTCTACTCCATCAATGCCTAAGTCAACAGCCACAGGAATTATTTTTTTAGCGGGATGGGGATATCTTTCGGGATGGGCTAAAACAGCCATTCCTCCTGCTTGGTGGATAGCATGAATAACGTTACTGGCTAAGGCTTGGTTTCCTGTGGGAGACTCCCCCCATAAGTAGGTTTCCAGGGCCGGATGATCTGGAGTAAAGCCATATCCTAAGATATGAACTTCAATATCTAGTAAACGAGAGGTAATCTCAACACCCGTCCATAAATGGGGTAAGCTTTGTTGTGGTGTTTTCAAAGAGGCTTCTTGTAACCACTTATGAGCAATTTTATAACCTTCAACAGAATGGTGATCAGTTATGGCTAGTCCTTTGAGTCCAATACTGGTGGCTTGTTTTATCAGTTGTTTTGGGGTAAGTTGTCCATCAGAATAAATAGTGTGCATATGGAAGTTATACTCATAAGGACAACTTTTAGCATCAAGTCTTGACCAAACTTCTTGTAAGGCTTTTATGTCTTGTGCAGATGGTTTCTTTGCAGTTGAAACAATCATAATTGGTTATAGTAATCCGTTAAAGATTTAGATTTGTTACACATTGGTAACATTTTTTAGTATAAGCTCTTTTTAAGGCCATTTGTGTGATCTATAATGCGAACTTTATCTCTTGAACTTCAGATCATCTCAAAATCATGCAAAAATAAAAAAGAAGTAAGGTTGAAACCTTACTTCTTTTGAGTACCCCCAAGGGAATTTGAATCCCTGTCGCCTCCGTGAAAGGGAGGTGTCCTAGGCCACTAGACGATGGGGGCTTGTTTTTCCAGACCTTTACTAATATAACAATAGTTTCTAGCGGTGTCAAGTCTATTGGAAAATTTTTTCAAAGCCAACGAGCCAACTTTTCTTGAGACTGAGCATCAAGACAATTAAACAACAAACGTCCTCGACTTCGCTTGTGATGACTTTGCTTGCGTTTAACTTGAGAGCGAGCAGACTCGATATCCTTAGCGAGAACATCGACTGACATCCATTCTGCTCCATAACCCATAGCCGTTAAATATTGGTCTCGATCAGATGTGGCGACAATGATACGGTTATGATCAGTTTCTTGACGACGAAAAAAAGAGGCGCAGACTTTTTCTATGTATGTGTCAGCAGTCTGAGTCCAGGCGGTAAAACAAATCGACAGATGGGTAGAATGATGTTCGATAGAAGAGGGAGTCTTTTGGTATTGAGAGTCAAAGACAACCCGAGTCTTATAACCCTTATGGGCAGTATAATTAATCAACGTCTCCACCAATTCATGACGCGCTTGTTCTAAGCCGTGGTGATCGCGGGTACTTTTGAGGGGAGACCAGGAACCGATTATATTATAGCCGTCGACGAGTAGTAAAGGGATAATAGAAGAAGACATTTTTTTGGATAGTGGTCATAAACTGCTAACATTTTTCAGACAAACGTTCCCTGATTTTAACAAAAAATTTAAGTTAATGGGGATCTCAAAGGTCTGAGAATGATTGAGAATTCAAAAATAGATAAAAATTTGTCTGGAGTCATTATGGTTTTTAGAGAAGAAATGGGTATGCTAACCCCAAGAGGCATCTATCCCAAGCTGACAGGATCAAGACATGAGTAGTCCTTATTCCAACCCCAATCAATTTCCAGAAGAGTCCTTTGATAACGATATTGCCCAACTCTTAGACGACTTGGGTTCAGATTCAGATTCCCCAGAATTTGAGGAGGAATTGGCAGATTTATTTGCAGAAGACTTATCCAATACTTCCTCTCCAGAGAGCACCAACCTCCCCCCAGAAAGAGTTACCCTATCCTCTTTACCCTCAGAAGAGGAAATCAAAGATCTCTTTAGTGATGATTTAAGTTGGGAAGGAGATGATAATCATTGGGATGAAAAAACAAACACATTAGAAGAAGAACTATCGAGCTTATTAACACAAAGCATAAACCAAGGCCAAAAAACACCAGAAGAAACAGATGAAGACTTATTCAGTGATTTAGCCTTCGCATTTGATGAATTTAGCCAAGAAGAAGAAAAAAATCACTCACCTCAGCAACCTCTCCTCCCTGTCATATCGAATTTATATCCCCCGATAGAAACCTTAGCAGCCCTTTTAGAGGAACCAGCAACCGACCACAAACAACCCCTCGACGAAGCCACTATCACCGAGTTAGCGGCCTTGATAGATGCACCCGCTATCCTGGACAACCATGCTTTTGTCAGCGAACCCCAGAGCACCTCAGCCCCTCAAGAGCAGGATTTAGACTTAGACGACGATTTCAAAGACCTTGAAGCCCTTCTCGAACAAGCCGATCGCACTATGGGGGGCTCTCCCACCGTTGGGACATCATCAGGACAAAGGTTTTCTGGTGCCTCTTCTGGGCGCAATGGCAAAACCAAGGCCTTTGAGCAGACGATGCGGGTTCCCATTAAGCAACTAGATAACCTCAGTAATTTAATTGGGGAATTAGTTGTTAAACGTAACACCTTAGAACAAGACCAAGAGAGACTCAGAAAATTTTTAGACAACTTGCTCAACCAAGTCCATAACCTCAGCGATGTAGGGGGACGAATGCAAGATTTATACGAAAGAACCTTATTAGAAGGAGCTTTACTAGCAAGTCGTAATCAAGGTCGTAATGTACAAAGTGATCCGCTAACCATAAACCCTGATCCCCTCCAGTCCTTTTCTAACCCCAATAAGGATGAAGATCAAGGGTTAGATGCTTTAGAAATGGATCGCTTTACTGGCTTTCATTTACTGTCTCAAGAAATGATTGAATTGATTGTCAGAGTTCGAGAATCAGCTTCAGATATTCAATTTTTAGTAGATGAAACCGAACAGGTGGCCCGTAACCTACGACAAGTGACTACCCAGTTACAAGAAGGGATGACCAAATCTCGCATGGTTCCCTTCGCCAACACAGCCGATCGCTTACCGCGAGCCATTAGGGAAATATCGAGAAAGCTACAAAAACAAGCTAAATTGCAGGTTGAAGGTCGAGATGTTCTCATCGATAAGATGATTCTCGAACAACTTTATGACCCCATGACTCACCTCGTTAATAATGCCATTACTCATGGTATTGAAGAGCCCACCCGAAGAAAAGAACTGGGTAAGCCCTCAGAAGGAAATATCCAGTTACGAGCCTTCCTCCAAGGGAACCAAACCGTTATTACTGTGTCTGATGATGGGGGTGGTATTGATGCGGAACGGGTGAAACGAAAGGCCATTGAAAAAAGCCTGATTAGCCCGGAAGAGGCTAACATTCTCTCAGAAACGGAAATCTATGACTTTCTTTTTCATCCAGGGTTTAGTACCCGTGATCAAGCCGATGACTTTGCCGGTCGTGGAGTCGGCTTAGATGTGGTTCGCACCAGTCTTCAAGATATTCGCGGTTCTGTCACCATTGACTCGGTAAGGGGTAAGGGTACAACCTTTACCATTCGTCTCCCCTTGACCCTGAGTATTAGTAAGGCACTGTGCTGCATTAGTGATCGCGCTCGCATTGCCTTTCCCATGGATGGGGTGGAAGATATGAAAGACTATTTACCCAGAGATTTAAACACAGATCAGCAAGGACAAAAGTGGGTAACCTGGAATGGTCAATCCCTTGCAGTTTATCGACTCAAAGAACTCCTCTCCTATAATCGTCAACTGAGTCGCAGTAGTGTCTATGGTGGGAAAAATGAAGAAGAGACCGTTTCTCTGGTCATCTTACGAGGGGCCGGCAATTTATTGGCCATTGAAGTGGATCAGGTCATTGGTGAGCAAGAAATTGTGATCAAACAAATTGAAGGCCCGATCCCCAAACCGGCAGGGGTTGCAGGGGCAACGGTTTTGGGGGATGGAAGCATTATGCCCATTGGGGATGTGTTAGAGTTAATTGCTATTGCTCAAGGACGCTTACGCACCGATAGCGGTAATGGCCTTTGGCAGAAACATAGTGGAGCCTTTGAAACCTGGACAGGCGATCGCTCTGAACCCATTGTTCTGATTGTGGATGATTCGATTACGGTTCGTGAGTTGTTATCTTTGAGCTTTAGTAAGTCTGGTTATCGGGTGGAACAAGCCAGAGATGGTCAAGAAGCTTGGGAAAAACTCCGTTCTGGCCTGCCGTGCGATTTGGTCTTCTGTGATATTGAAATGCCTCGCATGAACGGCTTAGAGTTGTTATCGAATATTCAAAAGGACTCTAGTTTGTCTTTATTGCCAGTGGCTTTGTTAACCTCTAGAGGAGCCGATCGTCATCGCAAGGTGGCAGCTAAACTCGGAGCAACGGCCTACTTTACTAAACCTTGTCCTGACCAAACTCTTTTAGATGCAGCCCAACGAATGTTGGCTGGGGAAATTTTGTTAGCAGGTAGCAAGAAAAAGCCCTTACTTCCTCCTTCTTCTCTGAATCAATCCTCATCGGAGGGGGAAAATAATCAAGAAACAGGTTTCAACTCTAACAAGAATTTGGTCTTGATTGTGGATGATTCGGTTATGGTTCGGGAAATGTTGTCGATGAGCTTTTCTTCGGCTGGTTATGAGGTCAAACAAGCTAGAGATGGCCAGGAAGCTTGGGAAAAACTACGAGACGGTTTAGGGTGTGGTTTGATTCTCTGTGACATTGAAATGCCTCGAATGACTGGGCTAGAGTTGTTGTCCCGTCTTCAAGAAGATAAACAACTTTCTCAAATTCCCATCGCTATGATTACGTCTCGTGGAGCTCAGAAAATGCAGCGTATTGCAGCCGAACGAGGAGCTAAGGGCTATTTTGTCAAACCTTATATCGAAGAGGTGTTGCTCGATGCTGCTAAACGCTTGATCGCCGGTGAGGTTTTACTCGAAGTTGATAGTTTGGTTGAGCAGTAAGGACACAAATTGCGATATGATGGTTCCGACAGCAGGTTAAGATTTTCTGGAATTTTTCCGCATTCATGAAGGATAGTCTTCATCCGAATGGACTTAAAATACACATAATATGATATAAAATCTGCTGTTAGAGAGTTTTTCCCTATAGATTTTCTAGGAGAATCATTGTAATGAAAACGATTGTTCGTCTTTTTGCTATCTTGATGGTGCTGATTAGTTCTGTGGGATTTGTTGGTTCAGCCGTTGCTGCTACAGCTAATGCAGTTGATGCTAAATTAACCACAGAATTTGGGCAAAAAATTGACTTAAATAACGACGATATTCGCGATTTTCGTGAACTTCGTGGTTTCTATCCCAATTTGGCCGCTAAGATTATTAACAATAGTCCTTACGATAAGGTCGAAGACGTTTTAGAGATTTCTGGACTAAGCGAGAGACAAAAAAACCGTTTACAAGCGAATTTAGATAAGTTTGTTGTGACTCCTCCTATTCCTGAATTGAATGAAGGCGGCGATCGCCTAAATCCTGGTCTTTACTGATATCTTATCTCTCAGTTGACCCATCAACCCACTTCTTCAAGAGGTGGGTTTTTTGTTGCGCCTCACTCAACATAAACTTAATTTCATTTACCAATATCTTCATTCCACAATAAAGGATGTTTTCCAATGAATTGTTTCATCAAATTCTGACATTCCTCTAGATCAAGATCAATCACTTCCACCCCATGAGATTCCATAAAATCCCTAGCCCCTGGAAAGGTCTTTGACTCTCCCGCAATGACCTTTTTGATGTTAAACTGAACCACAGCCCCAGCACAAAGATAACAGGGCATTAAGGTAGAATAAAGTATGGTATTTTTATACGTACCTACTCTTCCTGCATTGCGTAAACAGTCGATTTCTGCATGAGTAATGGGATCATTGTCTTGTACTCGTTTGTTGTGTCCTCTGCCAATAATCATCTGATCTTTGACCAACACTGAGCCAATGGGAATACCACCGGTTTTTAAGCCCTGTTTAGCCTCAGCAATGGCCGCTTGCATGAACTCATCCATCCTTTCCTTATACCTCTTCTATTCAGAAATTGAGGGTGGCGATCACGGGTTTTTCGTCCCCTTCTCCCTCTTCTTAATTGTTTTCTTGAATTAAAGATAACGCAACGATGACAAACGAGAGATTAAATTGTCCCGCAATGCTTCAAAATAAAGAGACAAAGGAAACTGATAATATTCTATAACCAACCATAGTAAACAACTCAAATGGGATAAAAAAGTTAACCCTACCCAAAGCCAAGGAAACCACCATAAAGAGCTATCTGGTAAAACTGGAAATAAATACGCTCCACTGGCTATAATTGAGGTTGGTAGCAGAACAAATGTTAAAGCTAAAAGACGATATCCCCATTGAATCCTTGGAGAAGAGCGAAGACTTTGCCAACGTTTTCCTGTCCAATACCAAGTTAAGGGAAGTTGACTATCAGCGATAGTAATAGCTTGTTTATCCAGATTGGCTGTGAAAATATGACGACAAAAATTACAAGAAAACGCCTCCATCAAGGGTAAGGTGCTGATTTCTCCATGACGACATACTGGACAATAATAAGCGTCGTAATAATTTAATAAATTGGGTGAAAGATGAGAAGAAGACATAAAAAAGATAACAAAGCTTAGGCAAGATTAGGGGGAATAGTATTATTTGTCTTAGAGGTTAACTTCAAGCGACGTAATTGTTGTTGAATAATATTTTGCAGTTTAGCACGAGGGATTTCAACTTCGTGTTGCTTATTTCCTGGAACATCCCGAAAAATAACACTATCTATGGATTCTACAGAAAATAATTGAAACAGTAAATGAGTTACTGGCAGAAAAACAATGCGAATCTCAGGATTAATAATTCCCTGAAACGCCTCTGCATCCTTTCTGGTTGAAAAGGCATAAATAACCCGTTTTTCCTGTGTGGGATTTTTACGATTACTTAAGGTTGTCATTAGCCAAGCATGATCTTTTCCCTGCAAGACGTAATATTTTTCGTGTTGGAGTTGACTGGCAAAAAACTTGAGCGTTGGCCCTACTGCCTTCTCCATTACAGGGATCGGAACCCCATGCTCAGGGGCTTCATTAATGAGAACTTCTAACTGTTCGTCTAAATACATAATCCTTTCTAACTCACTCAAAGCTAATATTAACTAACTAAAACAATTCTTTTTCCATCAATGATTAAAGTATCAATTATCTCTGGTTGAAGATTCTCTATTTCTTTGAGAGACGTTATCAGCGATCGCCTTGAGAATTAGATTAACCATTTCTGGCCTGCTAGCTAACTCCTGGGCTAAAGTGATCTGCTCTTTTTCCGAGAGATTTCCAATGAGTTTAAGAATTTCGATAACCCTTGATGTTGATGATAACGTATCTTGGCTGACATCTACTTTTAAGTCCCTATTTTCTTCATCAAATGATAAATTGGAGTCTTGCTCATCGTCAAAAGTGTCATTTAATGATGGCTCTCCTGTTAAGAAGACTTCAGCATCATCTTCTTCATCAGAAAGAAGCAAGCTTTCCAAGGAGGGAGATTGTTCTTGAGTATCAGAGGATGTTATAGCAGAGGTTTCCAGGGATTCATGAGGAGCATCTAACTCAGAGAGCAAAGATGTGAGGGATTCTGATAGACTACCAGACTCTGTTGACAACAAAGAAGGGATGTTTAATGCCTCTTCCCAAGGAAGTTTAGCCATCCCTTGCTTATCCCTCTGTTGATCGAGATTCACTTTATGACAGGCCATTATGGGAGGGAGTCCCCGCAAATGCCAACGGTACATTTGAGCTAGGTTTTCCTCATCTCCTTGCCATTGTAAAGCGATCGCATCGCGCACGTCTAAAGAAATCAAATTTCTTAATTGAGAGAGGCTTTTCTTTGTCCATTCATCCTCATCGATCGTCAGTTGACGATAATCTTCATCCGTTGCTTCTTGTCCTTTGGCCACTAAAAGAGCGATCGCTGCTTGTAGTGGGAGAGGAGGGGCTGGCAATTGAGGTTGAGATTGTTTTTCCTGTCCCAACGCATCTGAAATACAGCGTCTAACGGCTGATTTAGGGGGGCGGTTTTGTTCAGCAGAAATCCATTCTAAGGAAATCTTCTCAAAGCTTCTCATTAAGGTAATAGCGATACGATACAGTTTAATCAATCGTTCTTCAGTAATGGGCATTAAGCCATTAACTTGATTAAAAATTAGATCACTATCTCCTTTAACCTCTAAGGTTTTCAGTCCTAACTTTTGGGCTTTTTTTAGTCCAATAATTAAAGCAGTATATTCGGCTTCATCTTTGTGATTAACGGATACTAACTGACTTATCGTATATCGACGACCATTGGGCATCAAGAGAATAGCTGCGGCTGCTCCTTGTCCCCAGTTGCCCTGAAACTGTCCATCAAACAGCATTATTGGTATCTCTTTGGCGATAATAGATTTCTTAGGATGGGTCGACATTTAATCATTTTTGTCTAAATGGTTGATCAAACTCTCCCTACTATTTTAGCTCACCGCCGAGAAGCCCCGCACTGTACCGTAGGTCAGTGTCGGGATGATAGGCGGTTAATT
>JASJEA010000159.1 GCA_030064935.1 Crocosphaera sp.
TGACCAATCCCTCAGTAAAAGCAATCTGATCGATATAGATAACTGCTTACAGGCAAAAGGTCGTGTCTCCGAATAGAAATCTTTACCGTACCTTGTAAATATGCCTATCCTGGTATGTTAACATAAGTTATGCTTTTTGCTAACCCCATCTAAATCAAAGATTATAGATGGGGACTGCGCAAAAAATTTTGTTCAAAGGGAAAAGTTTTTGAAGCGAGGACTGGGTCTTGGTGGGCATTCCTCGTTGCAAAAACAACTTCTGTGCGATAGCGCACCCTGCTTCGCTGTGGAACTTCTGACTTCGTTATCCCAGAGTCTTAAGCCAATTTAACATCAGTTGATTAACTTGATCAGGTTTTTCGTCATGAGGACAATGACCAGCTTTTTCTATAGGATAAAATGTCGTATTTTCTCCATTTTTTGCCCGTTCCTGATATATCAGTGAACCAGTTATAGGAGTCCAAGGATCATCTGTCCCCCATAATACTAATAAGGGTTGAGTGATCTTAGGCAATAAACTTTGAGGGTGGGGTCCAGCAGGGGCACTTAAGACAGAAGCAAACACTTTCTGCGCCCCAGGATGACAAGAAGGTTGATATAAAAGCTCCACTAACTCATCCGTTACCGCCGTGCGATCGCAATAAACTTGATATAAAGTGCTACGAATGCGTTGTTTTTGACGAATACGGTTAAAAATAAACTTGCCTGTAACTGGAGATTTCACCAATTTGGTAAAACTTCCCATAATCAAGCCTAACAGCCAGTTCAACTCGTCAGGACGGTGATTTAACCCTCCTGCACAATTAATTAAGACCCCTCCTTTGGCCAGATCGGGGTACTCTGCCAAAAGCATTAACGTTAATAAACCACCAATGGAGTTGCCCACAAAAATTGTCGGTTCATTGATATGAGCTTGCCAAAAATCTCTAATTAAATCTCGCCACAACTCAATGGTATAGTCCAAAGCCGGTTTATCTGAGCCGCCAAACCCTAATAAGTCCAGGGCATAGATGCGATAATTGTCTTGAGCTAAAGGAGGAATATTTTTACGCCAATGTCCAAGGGATGCACCAAACCCATGAATCAATAAAAGGGGTTGTCCTTGTCCTTTTACCGTGTATTGTATGCGATGGCCTTGCCAGTTCCAAGTATAAATTTCTAGAGGTTTAGGGAATGCAATTCCTGATGTTATCATGGGGGTTTATTAAAGATTTGTCGAATTTTTTATAGTATACTTAAGTCGTCATAAAAAATCTTACTCTCTACAAGAACCTACTTCTTCCCCTTCATAGGTTTGATACATAGACGGCTCTAAATCAGGGGTTGTGATTAAAATTTCATTCCCTTCCAACTCCCTATCAGAAGAGCTTTCAGCAGGAATTTGACAAATTTTCACCCTAATTCCTGCTACATCTTCTTTTGAGTCCAAAATTTCCAAGATACTATCGGGAGGAAGGTTTGAGAGCAAATCTTTTTCTTCGCCTATAGCAGATACTTTTAACACTGAGGTTAATTGAATCAAAGTACCAGATGGAGGTAAAGCCTTTGTGGGAGAGGGAGGGGGAACTGGAGTAACAGAGGCAGAGGGTAAAGGGGATGGGAGCGGAGTAGGTTTTAACAAGTTTAATATGCCATAAGCCCCTAGACCAAAAACCACAACAAGGATACCGACAATAATCAATATCAACCATAATTTATTGTTGTTGGCTGATAAATTCTCTTCTACAGAAGGAAAAGGTTCTGTCGGTTGCATATCAGAAGGGATATCATCAGCCATCTCGATTGATTCTAGTGTGGATTCAGTCGCTTCTTGGGAAAGATTGAGAGATGCTTCAACTGTTGCGATCGATAAAGGAGTTAACTCAAGGGACTTTAATTGGATTTGGCAATATAATAGAGCTATAGTGACATTATCATGACCATTTTGAGTATTAGCCGTTTTGATCAGTTCCTTGCCCACCGTCTCTAAGTCTTTTTCTTTAGCTAAAATGGGGACTATTTCAAGTTTCCAATATTGGTCAACGCGATCGTAATCACTCAAACCATCAGAACACAACAAGAAAATACAATCTTCATCCGTAATAAAATGACTGACATTGGGATGTAGTTGGTTAGCATTACTCATGCCCAAGGCCTGCACTAAAGCCCCTGAATTAGGATATTTAATGGCTTCTCGATAAAATAAATATCCAAGACGAACTTCTCTTGAGGCCAAATCATCATCAGTAGTTACTTGCTGACAACTTTCAGGAGTAATGCGATAAATTCGGGAGTCCCCCACATTCCCCAGATAGACTTCATGGTTATGGACTAAGGTGAAAACGAGGGTTGTTCCCATCCGTTGTCTATCCCGGCGATTTTCACTATCATTGCGTTCACTAATACGATCATTGGTTAAGTTTATGACTGCTGCTAATTCCTCTAAACATTGTTGAGCCTTTTCTGTCGTGGTGTGCAAGGAAAGTTTGGGCATTTCTTCAACCAGAGTATCAATAGCTAATTGAGAAGCAATTTCCCCTCCATCTTGTCCCCCAACACCATCGCAAACAATGGTAAAGCATAATTGATTGTCAGAAGATTCAACCAGTTTACCCGCCGAAGGATAACAAGCATCTTCGTTGTGAGGTCGCGTCGGACCCGTATCAGTTAGGGTAAAGACTTGATATTTTTTTTCGTACCACTCGCCACAGAGGTTTAATGCAGGTTCAAAATAGGTTAATAAATAGTCAGGGTGGGGAATTTTTCCCCTTTGTAGATAATCACAGAGGGTTTCAAGATACTCTACAATTAAAGGAGAAGTTCCTTCAATTAAAGATAACCAAAGTTGTCCTAACTCTTTAACACTGTGAAAATTATGCTCATCCAGATGTAAATCCAGTAGTTGAACCACACCTCCATTGACTCTAACCAGAGAAGGATCGAGTAAACTGGAGACCATCTGCTGGCCTTCTAAAGGTTGCCACAGTTTGGCCATTTGCCACAACCAGTTTAATTGTTTGAGGGGGTTATCTTTTGTCTGAGGCCAAACATCCACAAATCGAGGTAATAATTCAGCATGAACGGGTTCCCCTGATTCATCAAGGGGAATAGTTCCGTATTCAAGAAAGCCAATATCAAGGGATTCTGCTTCTGAGCGAGGGAGGCTGTAGTAGGTGTAGATTTGGGGAAGATGGCAACGATAAGGAAATAATCTTAAATATTTTCTGATCTTTTCAGGAATGTCTTCCGTAAACTCAGGGGGAACCCCAGGTAAGGTATCCAATATCACCTGATTACTTTTGAGAAGATAGCGTTTATCGATAAACTGTCCCTCATTAAAGGCGTTTACCCAATCCCCCAAAGGCCGTAGATACTGCTTGAGTAAAGGGGTTCCGCATTGCTCGCAAACTTTGTTTTCTAAGGGATTGGCGGTTTGGCATTCGGGATTAGAACATTGAATAGTTGCCATAGATTCTGTCATGACGGCAGTGATGGGGACAGTTTAATGAGTTAGCCCAATAACAGAGGCCATTATAGCGTTTCTTTCCTCAGGGGTTATGGAACTGCAAAGAGGATTATAGGGAATCAGAAAAAGTCTTGTCTGTTGCCTCAGAGGCAACAGCCTTAGGAGCAAAAATTCAAGCACTCAAAACAGTTGCTTGTGTATCTAGAACTGGGATATTAACTTTCATTAACCATCAGATTAGAAAATATCATTGCGATTTATATTGTCAAAGGGGCCAAGTTTCTCTATTGTTTATATAGAAGGTTGATAAGTTAGCTACTCCCGTGAAAATTTTTATTCCAGTCTTTTAATACTGGAATGAATGAATTTCACTAAGATTAGATGATAGAAGCTATTAGGTAAATATATCTATTGGCCAGGTTATTATTCAATCAAACAACTCTTTTTCTGATCGTTAGAAAAAAAAGAGTCAAGGGAAAATTAAGTGTAGCTTCTCATTGATTAAAATTAGTTTTGGCCTTAAAGCGAGGATAGTAAAAAATGCCAATTGCCGTTGGAATGATCGAAACGAAGGGCTTTCCTGCTGTTGTAGAAGCAGCAGATGCCATGGTTAAAGCTGCCCGTGTTACCCTAGTGGGTTACGAAAAAATTGGAAGCGGTCGTGTTACGGTCATTGTGCGGGGCGATGTTTCAGAAGTGCAAGCGTCAGTCTCTGCGGGTATCGATGCCGCTAACCGAGTCAATGGGGGAGAAGTTCTCTCAACCCACATTATCGCCCGTCCCCATGAAAACCTCGAATACGTTCTACCCATTCGCTACACCGAGGAAGTAGAGCAGTTTAGAGCCTATTAGCCGTCTTTTCCCCCAAGAAACGGTTAATTATCCAATCACTCATTAATCATAGGAGAAAAAACGAATGTCAATTGCAGTTGGAATGGTAGAAACCCTGGGCTTTCCCGCCGTAGTCGAAGCAGCAGACGCCATGGTTAAAGCAGCCAGAGTGACCCTAGTCGGTTATGAGAAAATCGGAAGTGGTCGTGTTACCGTAATTGTACGGGGTGATGTTTCAGAAGTTCAAGCTTCTGTTGCTGCCGGAATCGACAATGCAGGACGAGTTAATGGTGGACAGGTCCTATCCACCCATATTATCGCCCGTCCCCACGAAAACCTTGAATATGTCTTACCCATTCGTTACACCGAAGCCGTAGAACAATTCCGTGAAAGTGTTAATCCTCCCCTAAGACGCGTATAAATAGTCATTTCCCAATAGAATGCAAATTGCCAAAGTTAGAGGTACCGTTGTCAGTACCCACAAAACCCGCAGTTTAACGGGGACAAAGCTCTTGTTACTTCAATTCATGGATGCTCAAGGCCAACCTTTGCCTAAGTATGAAGTAGCAGGGGATCTCGTTGGAGCAGGGGTTAATGAGTGGGTATTGGTCTCAAGAGGCAGTGCTGCTCGCATCGACGATGGCATGGAACACCGTCCCTTAGATGCGTTAGTAGTGGGAATTATTGATACGGTTACGGTGGAAAATAATCGATTGTATAGCAAAAAAGACGAAGAAAGAGGTTAATGAAGTCAGAAGTGAGAAGTTGTGTTTGGAAACGAGATTTATACTCCGCCCCGACACCTTTTCCCATGGAAAAGCCAGACTTTGGAACAAAATCTTGTGATAAATCCTCGATAAACGTCTGCTGATAACTGATACTAAATTATTAAAGAGGAGGACGAAAATTGTCATGGTAGTCCGCAAAAGGGCGGCGCCCCCGACACCTTGGTCGCAAACCCTCGCAGAACCCCAGATAGATGATAGTGCCTATGTGCATTCCTTTTCTAACCTGATTGGCGATGTTCAAGTCGAGGCCAATGTTTTAATTGCCCCAGGAACATCTATAAGAGCCGATGAAGGCACCCCTTTTTATATTGGTGAGGGAACCAATATACAAGATGGTGTGGTCATTCATGGACTAGAAAAAGGGCGGGTTGTGGGAGATGATGGCCAGGAATATTCCGTTTGGATCGGCAAAGAAGCCTGTATTACCCACATGGCACTGATCCACGGACCGGCTTATATTGGCGACGGCTGTTTCATTGGGTTTCGCTCAACCGTGTTTAACGCCAGATTAGGTCAGGGCTGTATCGTGATGATGCACGCCCTGATCCAGGACGTAGAGATTCCCCCAGGAAAATACGTTCCCTCTGGTGCTGTAATTACTAATCAACAACAAGCCGATCGCCTTCCTGAAGTAACAGACAGCGATCGCCACTTTGCCCATCATGTGGTGGAAGTCAACGAAGCGTTGCGGGTAGGATATCAATGCGCTGAAAGAAACGCTTGCATTGCCCCCATTCGTCGACAGTTAGGGCAGTCTATAAAAGACATTAATCAGACTGATTATAGAAATTCGGTGACAAGTATGAGTTTAAGTTCAGACATTGTAGCTCAAGTGCGTTCCTTACTGTCCCAAGGGTACACCATTGGCACAGAACACGCGAATCAGCGTCGTTTTAAAACCAAATCTTGGTTAACCGGTGGGACTTTTGAAGGTCGTGCCGATCAAGTTTTAGGGGACTTAGAAGCTTTTCTCAAAGAGCATCAAGGAGAATATGTTCGCTTAATCGGGGTTGACCCCGGCGCAAAACGTCGTGTTCTAGAAGTGATCGTCCAAAGGCCAGAAGATACCCCAGGAGAACCCGGTCGCATCACAACTACGAAAAGAAATTCTAGTAATGGCCATGTTCAGGCTTCCAGCAACGGCCATAGTCAGGTAGGGGATGATCTGGCCTCTCAAGTGCGTGCTTTACTCCATCAAGGTTATAAAGTCAGCACAGAATTGGCCAACACACGTCGTTTTAAAACCAAGTCTTGGTTAACCGGTCCCTCCATCAATAGCACAAGAGAGTCTGAGGTTATTAACCAGTTACAAAATATTTTAGCCGAACACCAAGGAGAGTATGTTCGCTTAATCGGGGTTGATCCGGGCGCCAAGCGTCGGGTATCTCAAACCATTATTCAGCGACCAGGAGAGAATGGTAACATTGCTAGTAATGGTCAAGTAGCTTCTCCGAGAGCAACCCAAAGAGGTTCTGTGTCCACTGGTGGTTTAACCCCTGAAGTGGTTACTCAGGTTCGCTCCTTACTCTCCCAAGGCTATAAAATCGGCACAGAACACGCAGATAAGCGTCGTTTCCGTACCAAGTCTTGGCAGAGTTGCTCTCCCATTAACAGCACCCGTGAAACTGACGTGATTGCTGCGTTAGAAGAATGTTTACAAGACCATCAAGGGGAGTACGTTCGTTTAATTGGTATTGATAGTCAAGCCAAACGACGAGTAGCAGAAACTATTATTCAACGGCCAGGTCAAACTGCTAGTAATGGTAACGGGGCAGCAACTGCTACAGCATCTACTCAAGGTTACAGTTATGCAAGCAGTAGTCTTGACAATGGCCATAGGAATGGTGGTGTTGCGACGAGCAACTTAACCGCAGAAACCGTGGCCCAAGTTCGTTCTTTGCTCAATCAAGGCTATAAAATTGGTACAGAACACGCAGATAAGCGTCGTTTCCGTACCAAGTCTTGGCAGAGTTGCTCTCCCATTGATAGTACCCGTGAAACTGACGTGATTGCGGCCCTAGAGAATTGTTTAGCGGAACATAACGGTGAATATATCCGCTTGATTGGTATTGATCCCCAAGCCAAACGGCGTGTCTTAGAAACGATTATTCAACGTCCTTAATGATGATGAGCAGAAGGGGTGAGGTAACTTGCCCCTTCTGACTATGAGATAAAATGTGATGCTTTTACCCCTGATTCAACCACCAAGTCGTTCAGACGTTTCGATCATTGGTGAGGTTATTATTCATGAGGGTGCGGTTGTCGCACCTGGAACTATTTTACAAGCGGCCCCTAATTGTCGCATTGTCATACACGAAGGTGCTTGTATTGGCATGGGAACCCTAATTAATGCTTATCAAGGAGATGTCGAAATTCAATCCGGTGCTATGTTAGGGGCAGGGGTTTTGATTGTTGGTCAAGGTAAAATTGGTCAGAATGTTTGTCTAGGTTCTTGTACTACAGTGATTAACTCTTCTATTGAGTCTGGAAAGACAATAGAAGCAGGATCATTAATAGGAGATACTTCTCGTACTATGTCTGAGAAAGCTGCTGCGCCGGCATCAGAAATCAAAGCAGAAAAAAATGGCTCTTCAGACAATGGTAATGGCTTAATTGGGAATAGTAATAGAGAAGCGTCTCGACCGAATCAAACTGAGGAGAAAAAGCCTGAGTTTGTAGAAGAATTAGAAGATTTATGGGCAGAGCCAGAACCAGAAGTTAACGAGGTTCCTGAAATTACTATAAAACCTGAGTCTCCTCCTCCTGAAAATAAAAATGCTCCTGTGGTTGGACAAGTTTATATTAATCAATTATTATGTACCCTTTTTCCTGATCGTCAAGCCTTCCATCAGTCTCAAAATAACACTTCTTTAAATGATTCTTCAAATAATAATAAAAAATAACCAAATATATTTGATAAAAACTATCGTTGAATCACTTAAAATTCTAGATAATCTTGTTTTTAGAGATTTTTAAGGCAAAAAAGTATTTTATTACTTGATTTTATCCTAAAAATTTGGGAACAGAATCGACCCCCAGAACAAAGTGAGTTCGGTGGCGCGGAGTTAGGAGTTCGGGGTTATTCTTTTTTAAACGAGACAATGAGGCTTTGAGGCTGCTGATTTTAGTAAGTTGTCTCCAAATTTCCCTATATCGAACTCAGGTAGACTTAACATTTGTATATATTTTCACATCTGAATACCTGTTCAGATGTTAAGCTATAGATAACAACTCGAATCTGATCAAGAGGGGAAACCATCATGACTGCAGTAACCGTTAATCAAATGAAGTGTGCTTGTTCTTCTTGTGTTTGTATTGTTAACATCAGCGATGCCATCCAAAAAGAAGGCAAATACTATTGTTCCGATGCTTGTGCCAATGGACATTCTGAAGGTTCAGGATGTTCTCATCATGGCTGTGAGTGTCACGGTTAGTCAACTTCGTCAAGGTGTTCTGCAACAGATTGATAGAGTTCTAAGACATGATGATCTTGTAAACGGTAGAACACCTTGCGTCCTCGTTTTTCATACTTAACTAAACGCATAGCTTTGAGCGTTCTTAACTGATGGGATACAGCAGATTCGCTCATGTTTAATGTGGCAGCTAAATCACAAACACAAAGTTCTTGATGAGCTAAAACCGATAAGATTCTTAAGCGGTTTGCGTCTCCCATTGAACTGAAGAATTCGGCCATGCGTTGTGCTTTTTCAATATTAAGAACTTGATCGCTAAAGATGTTTAATGATTCTATGTCTACAGTATGAGGTTGACATTGAAGGATCTCACTAGACTCAGTAGATAGGGTAGAAGAGTTTTTCATAAAGTTCTTAATTGCTCGAATATTAATGTTTCTGATTTTTTCTTTAGTCTTCTCGACTCTCATTATAAACTATAATACAATGGACTTATAAAAATAGTAGACACAAGGAACAGTAAGCATAAAAAAAGGGTAATAATTCCCCTTTTAATTAATAGTTTTAAATTGGAAAAAATCTTCAACTAATTTAAGCCAGTTAGTTACCGATTTCAGCAATGTTATTGCGAATCTCCTGTTCTAAAAGAGGATCACCAGATTTTTGAGCAATAAAGAGAGCTTCTTGATAGTATTGTAAGGCGTTACCTTTTTGTCCATTTAAACTGTGAATTTCGCCGATATTATTGAGGTTTTTCGCAATGTCGGCTAATTGATCTACTTCTTGAGTAATAGGTAAGGCTCTTTCATAGTAGTCCAAGGCTTGTTGGTATTGACCTAAATTTTGGTAAGCCGCCCCGATATTATTTAGGGCTGCTCCTACCACACGACGATCTCCAGCTTGTTGAGCAATGGGCAACGCTTCTTGATAGTATTCTAAGGCTTTAGAGGGTTGTTTTAGTTCCTGATAGTTCAACCCCAGTCCGACTAAAGCAAAGGCTTGTAGGGATTTTTTATCGTATTGTAGAGCCAATTCAAGAATCCGTTGCCAAGTCTCTATTGCCTTTTCGGATTGTCTTTGTTCGGTTTGAGTTTTTGCCTGTTCGCTGAGTTGCTGTATAGTAGTCTCAATACTTTCCCTTTGTGCCCAACTGGGTTGGGGGTTTAGGGTGATCATAACAGGGGTTAAGCAAAGACTGATTATGAGAAAGGGATCAATAAGGATTTTCATGGTTCAATTGATCTTTATTATTTTAACTATTTAATGATTGCTTCAACTAACAACTACTAATAATTTTATAAGGAATTTGCGAGATAAATAAGCATAAATTGCTAATTTCAGTGATTTTAAGTAGATAATTAAAAAGTTAATTTTTTTTCTTTTTCTTCTTCATTATTTTCCCCTAGAGTCAGCTTATTTTCATGAACTCATCAACCTGAGTTCGATATAAGAGAATCGGCTAGAATTTAGTCACTGAGAGGATTACAGGCATTTTCGGTTATTTAGAAGTTCTCAATTACTGTTGATTAATGAGAATAAAATGAATTGG
>JASJEA010000160.1 GCA_030064935.1 Crocosphaera sp.
ATACTACTGAAGTTACCACTACTGATGAAACAGGGTTCTATGAATTTACAAATCTCAATCCTGGGGAAGAATATCAGGTTAACTTTGAGGCTCCTGATGGTTATGTTTTAACCTCTAGGGATGCAGGCAATGATGACACCCTAGACTCCGATGCGGATAATAATGGTGATACTCCTATCGTTACCCTATCTTCAGGAGAGCATAATCCCACCATTGAGGCGGGAGTGTATCAACCTGCAAGCTTGGGAGACACTGTTTGGTTCGACACCAATGGAAATGGTATTCAAGATGATGGTGAACAAGGAGTTGAAGGTATAACTGTAACTTTAGTTAATAACCTCTTCCAAACTGTTGCTACCACCACCACTGATGCTAATGGTTTCTATCTCTTTGAGGATTTATTAGCCGGTTCTTATCAAGTCAGATTCCAAAAACCGGAAAATTATATCTTTACCCAACAAAATAAGGGAGGCAATGATAGTCTCGATTCTGATGTAGATACCGATGGAATAAGCCATGTTGTCACCTTATTTGCTAACGACTTTGATCCCACCATCGACGCAGGTTTAGTCGAAACTGCTAGTTTAGGGAACTATGTTTGGTTAGATATCAATAAGGATGGTATTCAAAATGATGGACAAGTTGGGGTTGAAAATTTAACAGTTACTCTCACAGGAGGGGGACAAGATGGTGTAATTGGAACGTTTGACGATACAACTGCTACAACCACCACTGATGTTAACGGGTTCTATCTTTTCGATAATTTAACCCCTGGTGTTGAATATCAAGTTAATTTTCACTTACCTGAAGGTTATAGTTTCACCACTCAAAATGCTGGTACCGATGATGCTTTAGATTCTGATGTTGATACAACCACAGGTAATACTCAAATCGTTGTTCTTGCTTCTGGGGAAAATAATCCGACTATTGATGCAGGTTTAACCGAAAATACCGTGGAAATTGCTGAGATTAACATTGTTAAAAAAGCAGGAACGGCTGCGGATGGTTCAACTTTAGTTATCACCGAACCCAGTCAAGTTACTTATACATACGAAGTGACAACCGGTGCCGGAACTCTCTCCCTGGAAAATATCGTTATCAATGACGATAATGCCACACCTGATGACCTAAGTGACGATTTTGTAGCGGATGCTGTTCTTGAGGGTGACTTTAATATTGGGGATGTCAATCAAAATAATCAACTTGATCAAGGTGAAACTTGGCAGTACGAATACACAGTTGAAGTCAATAGTCCTCAAATTGGCGACATTTATGCTTATGCAGCACAAGAAATCAGCAACTTCAAGGTAACGTCTTCTACGGCTCTTATCTTTGGCACCAATGCCTCTTCTGGTTCTTCGGTTCGAGGCGAAACCGGCTCTCAAATTACTAACGGGTTCAACCCCAATCAAGCTTACACAGGAAACACTACTAATGTTGGTTTGGGTGACAATGCTGGTTTCTTCAATGGGGACCTCACAGACTCTCAACAAGGTAAAATTAATGATGACTATGGACGAGGTGATACTCAGCTTGCTGATACCAATGGAGTTACCCTTCCCAACTCAACTATCCTAACCGATCTTCTCTTTAGTTCAGGGGTTAATACGGCCACCATTGCTGAATCCTATCTTGATTGGGGCGTAACCATTCCCATTGGTAATGGATATCTTACGGATGAAGCTAGTGGTAATGGTGAGTTTACGATTTCCTCAAACGTCTTTACGGTGGACGCACCAACAACCTTAACCTTTGATTATGACTATCTCAATCGATTGGTGGCTCAAGTTGAACCCACAACCCCCGATGGCGCGCCTTTGGGCAACCAAGCCCAAGCAGGAATTGACTTCTCCATCAGCATTAACGAGTTGGTTTCTACCAGACGAGGGGTTCGACGCTCTGCTGTGTACTCTTTCCAACCTTCCCACACCAATCTGGACATTGGACAAGCTAGTGCTGGTCAAATCAACCGTGCTGAATTATCGGGTAGCTTCAATAATATTGTTAGTTCCACTCTACAAACTGGTAAACAGTATGAAGTGGTTATTAATGGTTCGAGTCGTGTCGAAACTCGTATTGTTGCCGAAGATATTATTAACCATACCAATAATGCAACAGTTTCAGCCAATGTTGTTGGGGGTGGTGAAACGGTTTCTGATAATGATACGGCATCTGTAGATATTATTGGCAGCGTTATCGAAGGAACCAATAGTGCTGATAATCTTGTCGGAACTTCACGCAGCGATGTTTTCATCGGTGAAGCAGGAGACGATCTTTTAACTGGTGGTGCAGGGGCGGATGTCTTTGTTCTGGGTTCTGCTACTGGACAAGATACGATCCAAGACTTTAACTTAACTCAGGGGGATACGATTGGCTTGACAGACTTAAGTTATGACGACTTATCCATTCTCCAAAATTCAGGTAATATCGAGATTTCTTCTGGTGGCAATACTTTAGCTATCTTGACAGGAATTAATAGCGAACTCACCGAAGCTAATTTTGTTAGTTATGATGTCTAGTTTTTGATTTCAATATCAGGAAGTTTGGAGACAACTGACTCACCCCGTCAAGTTTTTATGATAACGGTGAGTCAATTAATACCAGATCCGCCTTGAGTCGACCTAAATTCTCAATTCTGATTAACCCTTGCTTTTTACCACCAATTTCCTGTACAATATTTGATCGTGGCCAAAAGCTAGTTAATAGACCTTGGCCTGGGATGGGAAAAAGTCCGCTTCAAGATACTGAAGAAACCAAGCTTTAAGTCTTGGAGAGTCACGGCGGCCCAACTTAACCCGTTTTCATCAACAGGTTAAACCTATCGTTAAATCTGTATATTGATTTCGCCTGCCTTGCGTTAGAGCGTATTAATAAAAACAAAGCGAGGAAAAACTATCTCGCTTGTTTAGGTGTGAAAAATGCACCTAAATTCTGTTGTCTAGCCTATAGAGGAAAAAACCGTGGCTGTTGGTCTTCTTGGAACCAAACTCGGTATGACCCAAATCTTCGAGGAGGAATCTGGCCTAGCCATTCCTGTCACCGTAGTACAAGCGGGTCCGTGTACCATTACCCAAATTAAAACCGCCGAAACCGATGGTTATACCGCCGTCCAAATCGGTTATTTAGAAGTTAAAGAAAAAAACCTAACCAAACCAGAGTTAGGCCATTTAAAAAAAGTAAACGCATCCCCCCTGCGTCATCTCAAAGAATATCGTGTCGAAGATGTGGCATCCTATCAGTTAGGAGAGGCGGTTAAAGCCGACATCTTCAATGCAGGGGACTTAGTTGATATTTCTGGAACCTCAATGGGACGGGGGTTTGCTGGCTATCAGAAACGCCACAACTTCAAACGAGGTTCCATGACTCACGGTTCTAAAAACCATCGTTTACCAGGGTCAACCGGTGCAGGAACCACCCCAGGAAGGGTTTACCCAGGGAAGAAAATGGCTGGTCAATATGGTGCAACCAAAACCACCACCCGTAAGTTACAAGTGGTTCGAGTAGACACAGAACGTAACCTCCTACTAATTAAAGGTGCCGTTCCTGGAAAGCCAGGGGGTCTTTTGAATATTACCCCGGCCAACATAGTCGGTAAATAAAAAAGACTAACCCATAAGTAAACGAAAAACGAATCAAAAAAATGGTTGATTGTAACGTTAAAAACTGGCAAGGGGAAGAAGTCGGCCAAGCCACCCTAGAGTTAAAAGTAGCCAAAGAAGAAAGCGCATCGCATCTATTACACCGTGCCGTTGTGCGTCACTTGGCAAACGCTCGTCAAGGGAATGCTTCTAGTAAAACCCGCTCCGAAGTTAGAGGAGGGGGACGTAAACCCTGGAGACAAAAAGGAACTGGTAGAGCCAGAGCCGGATCGATCCGTTCTCCCCTATGGCGAGGAGGCGGGGTTATTTTTGGACCAAAACCCAGAGATTTTAGTCTGAAAATGAACCGTAAAGAGAAACGATTAGCCCTGAGAACAGCGATCGCCTCTCGCGTCGAAGATATGATTGTTGTAGAGAAATTCACAGAAGAACTGACCCAACCCAAAACCAAAGAATTAGCCTCTGCCTTAAGTCGTTGGGGCGTAGAAGCCAAAGAAAAAGTCGCTTTAGTGCTAGTCGAGACGGATGACAACACTTACTTATCAGCGCGAAATCTTTGTTACGTCAAGATTTTGAGAGCCGACAGCTTGAATGTCTATGATCTGCTCAACGCCGATAAAATTGTCGTCACCTCCGAAGCCTTAACCAAAATTCAGGAGGTTTACAATGACTGAATATAATGACCGTGACCTAGTTGACTTGGTAATTAAACCGATTATTACCGAAAAAGCAACCCTGCTGCTGGAAAATAATCAATATGTGTTTGAGGTTTTACCCAAATCCACCAAACCAGAAATTAAAGCAGCCATCGAAAAACTATTTGATGTCACAGTAACCGGGGTTAATACCATTCTTCCCCCAAGGAAAAAGCGTCGGGTTGGTAGATTTATCGGTCATAAACCCCTATATAAAAGAGCAATAGTTACCTTACAAGAAGGGGATAGTATTACCCTCTTCCCTGACATCTAGGGTGCGCTTAAGGGCAACAAAAAAGTATCTACGACTAGATAACCCCAGAAGCATTAGAAAATCATCAATCCCTCAAACTTAAGCAATAATCATGGGTATTCGTACTTATCGGCCTTGCACTCCTGGAACGAGACAAGCCTCCGTCTCAGACTTCTCGGAGATTACCAAAAAAAAGCCGGAAAAATCATTAACCAAATACAAGCACAACAAAAAAGGGCGTAATAACCGAGGCGTAATAACCAGTCGTCATCGGGGAGGCGGACACAAACGGTTATACCGAATTATAGACTTTAAGCGCAATAAGTATAATATTCCAGCCAAAGTCACCGCCATTGAATACGATCCCAACCGTAACGCCAGAATTGCCCTGCTGCTGTACGAAGACGGAGAAAAACGCTATATATTAGCTCCGGCTGGCATTACCGTTGGCACCGAAGTCATCTCAGGGGAAGACTCCCCCTTTGAAATCGGGAACGCCTTGCCCCTGTATAAAATTCCCCTAGGAACCGAAGTCCACAACGTCGAATTAATCGCCGGAAAAGGTGGACAAATGGTACGCGCAGCCGGTGCCGCCGCTCAAGTGGTAGCCAAAGAAGGTAACTACGTAACCTTACGACTCCCTTCCAAAGAAGTTCGCATGGTGCGCAAAGAATGTTACGCCACCATTGGCCGGGTAGGCAACATCGAAGCCCGCAATATCAAACTTGGAAAAGCAGGAAGAACTCGTCATTTAGGCCGTAGGCCCCATGTTAGAGGAAGCGTAATGAACCCCGTCGATCACCCTCATGGAGGAGGAGAAGGCCGGGCCCCCATTGGGAGAAGTGGACCGATGACTCCTTGGGGTAAACCCGCTCTAGGGGCCAAAACCCGTAATAAGAAAAAAGCGAGTTCACGGCTTATTGTCCGTCGTCGCCGTTAAAACAATTGAATTGGTTGAAATTATTATGAGTCGCTCCCTAAAAAAAGGACCCTTTATTGCAGATAGTCTCCTTAGCAAAATTGAAAAGCTCAATGAAAAAGGAGACAAACAGGTAATCAAAACCTGGTCAAGATCTTCCACGATTATCCCCGCCATGATTGGCCACACCATCGCAGTTCACAACGGCAAGCAGCACGTACCTATCTTTATCTCCGAACAAATGGTCGGTCATAAACTAGGAGAATTTGCCCCAACCCGTACCTTTCGGGGACACGCCAAGAGTGATAAGAAAGCTCGACGATAATCCAAGTCAGGGAAACAGAGAAGGCAGAAAAAGTCCCATCTGTTCCCTACCACAATAACAAGTTAAAGATAGACACAACCATCATGGCAGTTGATACAACCACAGAAGCGAAAGCCATAGCCCGTTATATTCGGATGTCCCCCTTTAAGGTTAGACGGGTACTCGACCAAATTAGGGGTCGTTCCTACCGTGAAGCCCTGATTATCCTGGAATTTATGCCTTATCGGGCTTGCGAGCCAATTTTAAAACTATTGCGCTCCGCCGTTGCCAACGCCGAACATAACCAAGGAATCGATCCAGCCACCCTAGTCATTAGTAAAGCTTATGCCGACGGAGGGCCGAGTTTAAGACGGTATCGCCCCAGAGCCCAAGGGAGGGCCTATCAAATTCGTAAACCCACCTGTCACATCACCATTGCCGTCGCCCCCGAAATAGAAGAGGACTAACAGAACAATATGGGACAAAAAATACATCCAATTGGTTTTCGTCTCGGTATTACCAAAGAACATAAATCCTGTTGGTATGCCGATAAAAGACGCTATCCCGAACTCTTACAAGAAGACTTAGCAGTTCGCCAATATGTAGAGAAAAACCTTAGTAATGCTGGTATTGCCGATATTCGTATCGAACGCAAAGCCGACCAAATCGACCTAGCCATCCATACCGCTCGTCCAGGGGTAGTTGTGGGTAGAGGAGGAAGTGGTATTGAACAGCTAAGAACCGGTTTACAGAAAACCCTAGGGGAAAATCGTCAGATTCGCATCAACGTCATCGAAGTCTCACGAGTCGATGCCGATGCGGCCTTGATTGCCGAATATATCACCCAACAACTAGAACGACGGGTATCATTCCGTCGAGTAGTTCGCCAAGCCATTCAAAGAGCCCAACGGGCAGAAGTTAAAGGGATCAAAATTCAGGTGGGTGGCCGCCTCAATGGGGCTGAAATTGCTAGAAGCGAATGGGTTAGGGAAGGAAGAGTTCCCCTCCACACCCTCAGAGCCGACATTGACTATTGCTATCGCACCGCCCAAACCATCTACGGTATTTTAGGGGTCAAAGTTTGGGTCTTCAAAGGAGAGATTATTCCAGGTCAAGAAGAAGCCGCCATGGCAGCCCCCGCCCCAACCCCCAGGAAGAAACGTCGTCCTCAGCAATTTGAAGACCGTTCTAACGAAGAATAATTAAACCCCCTTAAGTTCAATCATCACATTAACCATCCATGTTAAGTCCGAGAAGAACAAAATTCCGTAAACAACAGCGAGGGCGCATGAGAGGCCTGGCCCACCGAGGCAGTACCCTAAACTTTGGTGACTACGCCCTACAAGCCACCGAACCCTCCTGGATCACCTCCCGTCAAATCGAAGCCGCTCGTCGTGCTATGACTCGTTATATCAAACGGGGCGGTAAAATTTGGATTCGTGTCTTTCCCGATAAACCAGTTACCATGAGGGCTGCAGAAACCAGAATGGGATCAGGTAAAGGCTCTCCTGAATATTGGGTTGCAGTGGTCAAGCCAGGGCGAATCATGTTTGAATTATCAGGGGTAGCCGAACCCGTTGCCCGTGAAGCCATGCGCCTAGCCGCCCAAAAACTACCCATCAAAACCAAATTTATTACACGGCAAGAGGAGTATATCTAAGTCATGGCCTTACCCAAAATAGAAGAAGTCAGAAAACTAAGCGACGAGGAACTCGCAGAAGAAATTTTAGCCACCAAGCGAAAACTATTTGATCTGCGCTTTCAGCAAGCCACTCGTCAGTTAGAAAAAACCCATGAATTCAAACACACCCGTCATCGCATCGCTCAACTGTTGACCGTCGAACGGGAAAGACAACTCAACATCAACCCATCATCCACAGCAGCAGAGGAGGCATAGGTTAAACATTATGGCCGTTAAAGAAAGAGTCGGGGTAGTCGTTAGCACCAAAATGGATAAAACCGCAGTGGTGGCCGTAGAAAACCGTTCCCCTCACCCAAAATATCGAAAAATCGTCGTTAAGACCAAGAAATTTAAAGCACACGATGCCGAAAACCAATGTCAAGAAGGCGATCGTGTTCGTATTCAGGAAACCCGTCCCCTCAGCAAAACCAAACGCTGGGAGATTAAAGAAATTTTAACCGCTCATTAAACCCTTTTATTACCACCGTGATTCAACAGCAAACCTACCTTAATGTTGCCGACAATAGCGGAGCCCGTAAACTCATGTGTTTGCGTGTCCTCGGTACCGGAAATTGTCGCTATGGGGAAATTGGCGATAAAATCATCGCCGTTGTCAAAGACGCACTCCCCAATATGCCCATTAAACGCTCTGATATCGTCACCGCAGTCATTGTGCGGACTCGTCAACCAGTTAATCGCGCCAGTGGCATGACCATTCGCTTTGACGATAATGCAGCCGTTATTATCAACGCCGATGGCAACCCTAGAGGGACCCGTGTCTTTGGTCCAGTAGCCAGAGAATTAAGGGATAAAAGCTACACCAAAATTGTCTCCTTAGCTCCGGAGGTACTCTAACATGAGTCAAAAAAAATCTCCCCCCACAAGATACAAAATGCACGTCAAAACAGGGGACACCATTCAAGTTATCTCAGGACGAGATAAGGGCAAAGTGGGAGAAATTTTGAAAACCCTCCCCAAAACCAGTCAAGTCGTCGTCAAAGGCGTTAACGTCAGAACCAAGCACGTTAAACCCCAACAAGAAGGAGAATCCGGTCAGATCGCCACCTTTGAAGCTCCTATCCACAGTTCTAAAGTCATGTTGTACTCCACCAAAGAACAAGTGGCCAGTCGTATTAATTACACCTTCACCGAAGATGGTCGTAAAGTACGGATGTTGAAAAAAACCGGGGAAATCATCGATTAATCCCTATATTTTCCCATCCTTAACTCATTCGCCCCTGACCAAGCCCAGGGATACAGAATAAAGAATCATGGCTCAACCCAGACTGAAAACCTTTTATCAAGAAACCATTGTTCCTAAACTCAAAGAAGAGTTCAGTTACAGTAATATTCATCAAGTCCCCAAAGTGGTCAAAGTGACCGTTAATCGAGGTCTAGGAGAAGCATCCCAAAATGCCAAGGCCCTAGAATCCTCCATTAGCGAACTAGAGACCATTACCGGACAAAAACCCGTCGTCACCCGCGCCAAAAAAGCGATCGCTGGTTTTAAAATCCGCGAAGGAATGCCCGTCGGCGTGATGATCACCTTGCGCTCAGAGAAAATGTACGCCTTCCTAGATCGCTTGATCAATTTAGCCCTGCCCAGAATTAGAGACTTTCGCGGCATTAGTGCCAAAAGTTTCGATGGACGGGGTAACTACAGTTTAGGCATCCGTGAACAACTGATTTTCCCAGAAATTGACTACGATACCATCGATCAAATTCGGGGCATGGATGTTTCCATCATTA
The DNA here is from genome assembly GCA_030064935.1 of Crocosphaera sp. Taxonomy (GTDB): domain Bacteria; phylum Cyanobacteriota; class Cyanobacteriia; order Cyanobacteriales; family Microcystaceae; genus Crocosphaera. Next base: position 9,201 of record JASJEA010000160.1, read on the forward strand.
CCACAGCCCAAACTGATGAAGAAGGCCGCGCCCTGCTCAAAGAAATGGGAATGCCCTTCCGCACCTAATCAGTTGTTTATCCTACAGGAGAAAGTCATCAGTAATAATGGCAACTAACGACACTATTTCCGATATGCTCACTCGTATCCGCAACGCCTGTGCGGTACGCCACCCCACTACCATTGTCCCCACTACCAGAATGACTCGCAGTATTGCCCAAGTTCTCAAAGAAGAAGGCTTTATTGATGGGTTTGAAGAAGCAGGAGAAGGGGTTAAAAAACATCTCGTCATTTCCTTGAAGTATAAATCAAGAGGTCGTCAACCCATCATTAACACCCTAGAAAGGGTCAGTAAACCAGGGTTACGAGTCTATTCCAACCGTAAAGACTTACCACGGGTCCTCGGAGGCATTGGCATCGCCATCATTTCTACCTCCAAAGGAATTATGACCGATCGAGAAGCCCGTCGTCAAAACGTCGGTGGGGAAGTGCTTTGTTACGTTTGGTAATAGCCCTGAGTAACCATCAAACAATCCTCCCCTAAGAGTTTCTACAGCCTTGTAATAACTCAGTGATCACAGATAGCCCATAAAAAAAATGTCTCGTATTGGTAAACGCCCTATTCCCCTGCCCAAAAAAGTCACCGTTGACATTAAAGGGCAACATATCGCTGTCAAAGGGCCAAAAGGTTCCCTCGAATTTGAACTGCCATCCAAAGTGACCGTCAACCAAGAAGAAGAAACCATCCTCGTCAAACGAGACGATGATTCTCGTACCGCCCGTGAACGTCATGGACT
>JASJEA010000161.1 GCA_030064935.1 Crocosphaera sp.
GTCTATATTGTTCTAGCTAGTGAGCAAGATGCTCACATTCCTATAGTCCAACCATCTTGCTGGCTATTGTTCTAGCTTGCTATTTGTCTATATTGTTCTAGCTAGTGAGCAAGATGCTCACATTCCTATAGTGCAACCATCTTGCTTGCTATTGTTCTATATTGATGATTCTAGGTCAAAAAACAACTAATATTTTTATCTTTCTTGATAACTTGACCAATAATTTGACTATCAACATAACCAACTCTTCTTAATTCTTCCAAACAGTTTTCAGCACTTTCGATGGGAACAGAAGCGAGTAAACCGCCAGAGGTTTGTGGATCAAATAAAAGAGAATATTGAGGTAAGTTTTCAAACTTTTCATGCTGAACAACATAAACCTTATTATCTAAATTTTTAGGATGGAATGAACTGGTTATTTTGTCTTCTAAAGTTTCCATTGCACCTTGTAAAACAGGAATTTTATCTAATTTTAACTCAACTGAAACCTGAGATGCTTTCATCATTTCTATTAAATGACCTAATAATCCAAAACCCGTAATATCTGTGCAAGCAGAAGCTTCAAACTTTAAGAAAATTTCTGATGCTTTTTGGTTAGCTAATAACATTGATTTAATGGCATTATCGAGCCATTTCCCCTTGGCTTTATAGATCATTTCTGCTGCGAATAAAGTACCAGTTCCTAATGGTTTAGTTAATATTAATTGCTCTTTTTCTTTCATGCCACTTTTTTGTAAAATTTGATTAGGTAAGACAAAACCATTACAGGCTAAACCAAAGCCCAATTTTTCTCCTTGTAATGTATGCCCTCCAATCAAAGAAACTTGATATTGATTTAAAACTTTGAGACATCCTTGTAATAATTGATATAAAATTTCTTCAATAACAAAATCGACTCCATAGGGTAAAGTAACTAGGGCAGAAACACTATGAGCAGTGGCTCCCATTGTCCATAAATCACTTAAACAATGGTTAGCTGTAATCTGTCCAAAAATAAACGGATCACTCAAAAAACTAGGTATATAATCAATTGTTTCTACCAATAACTTTTGTTCACTAATATCAATAATAGCTGCATCATCGGGAGATTTTAAGCCAATAGAAATATCTGAACTTTGATAAATATCTAATCTTTTTAATGTTCTTTCTAAAACTGAATTACCTACCTTAGATCCACAGCCACTACAAGGCATAAAAGTATCATTTTTATCTTTTTGTAATTTTTGATTTGAAAAAAAATTATTTTTAAAATTGCCTAAAAAATTAGAAAATATCTTGCTAATCTGTAGAGCATTATCCATTTTTTCAACAGATAAATATTTAAACTGATTCATAAATTCACGATCAATCTTATCTTTCCAATTCCATAACCAAGAGCCTTCTATGCCCAAATCTCCCCAAGCGGCTATCGCTTTTTTATTCCCTGTTCCAATTAAACTTAGATAATTCTTTTGTGGATGATAATCTTGTAACTTATTCCCTAAAATAATGGCTTGTAAATTATTAAATAAAGGTTGACCTTGACGAACAGCAAAAACCCCTGCTTTTGGTCGAGAATAGTTTTGCATCGTTGCAATATCTCCCGCAGCAAAAACATAAGAATGAGAAATGGATTGTAAATAGTTATTGACTAAAATAAATCCTTTATCATCTGTTTTTATCCCTGATTTTTGCAGCCATTCTGGGGCAGAAGCTTGGGTAACTAAGAATACCCAATTTGAACTTATTTCTAGCCCTGAAGCACAATTAACAAGATAATCATCGGTATAATTAGACTTAATCTCTAAGACAGTTTCATTAAGATAAATACTTGTTTTATTTTCTAACAAAAGAGATTCTACTTTTTTACTTACCCAAGCACCAGAGCCAGTTAATATAGTATCTCCTTTATGAATTAAATTGATTTTTAAATTATCAAGATTATTGCCATTTTGTTGTAGAATATTTGTCAAACAAGTTCTCATATTAAACGCTAATTCAACCCCTCCAGCCCCTCCTCCAATAATAGTCAGAGTATGAACCTGTTCAGGGTTATTTTTAACAGTGTTTTTTACCCCTTCCCATGCTGTTAAAAATTGATTTACAGGTTTAGCGGGAATAGCATAGTCTGAAGCTCCTAAAATAGTATTTTGTTGGGGAATACTACCAATATCAATGGATAGATAATCAAAGGAAATAGGGGGATGTGACTTACAAATAACTTGCCGATTATTTAAGTCTAATTCAACGGCAATATCATGACAAAAATTACCTTGACAAAAAGAGGTTAAATGACGTAGATCAATATGAGTTTCTTCAAAAGTGTAGAAACCCGCAACTTGACCTGGTAACATACCAGAATAAGGAGTATAAGTCCTATCAGTAATTAAGGTTAAACGTACCCCAGGAATAGGATTCATGGCCCACTTTTGTAAAGCGATCGCATGACTGTGTCCCCCACCAATTAGAACTAAATGATGGGTTAATTGTGTTAAATTTGATTCCATAGAATGTTTCTCAAAGAATAAAGTTCTCAATCAGTAGGTATTTCATAATATTAAACCTCTACAGAAGTTATTCAGATAGGAAAAGAATATATCAATTTCAACAAAACACTGTTAATCAGTTACAATTATAATAATTGATTCATCCATAACAAGTATTGTAACAGACAAAAAATATAACTGATGATAATTATCTTTAAAATTGTCTTAATTGTTGGGTTACTCCTAATCAACTGGAGTATAATTGCCCCATCTGCTCAAGCAAAATTTTGTCGTCAAATCAAGGAGCATCAAATTTGCATTATCAAGATTAAACGGAGTGCTAAAAATTACTGGGAATATCGAGCATCAGTTAAAATTGATCAGGAAATAAGACCCATAGAAATCTACGATTGTCGTCAAGGTCATCGTATTACCCAAAAAGGTGAGATCATTCCCTTTAAATCTGATCCAGTGGGTGACTTAATTTGTCGTATTGTCAAGAGGTAGAAAAATTAGAATTGGTTTACCGTATTATTATTGAAACTGCCCAAAAAAACGAAAACAATATCACACTAACTTTTGAACAAAACCATTATTTAAAAAATGTCGTACGTCTCAAACAGGAAGATCAATTTATTGCCATTGACAGCCACAATACTTATTTAGTCAAACTCATAGGAAATAAAGGTCAAATTATTCAAATATTAGAGGAAGACACAGAATTACCCATAACCATTACTTTAATGATAGCCTTACCCAAAGGCAATAGCTTTGATGAAGTGATTCGTAGTTGCACAGAATTAGGAGTTAACCGATTTGTGCCTGTAATCAGTCAACGGACAATATTAAAGCCCAGTAACCATAAAATAGAACGTTGGCGTAAAATTGCCAAAGAAGCCACTGAACAATCAGAACGACAAATTGTTCCCATTATCAGTGATCCAGTTCCCTTTTCAGAAGCTTTAGGGAGCATAGAAACAAAGAACAATAATCGCTACATTTGTGTCACTCGGAAAAAAGCTAAACACCTGTTAACTCATCTATCCCAACAAACTACTCATTCTATTACCATTGCCACAGGATGCGAAGGCGGTTGGAGTGAACCAGAAATTGAAACAGCGATCGCCTGGGGGTTTATCCCTGTCAGTTTGGGTTCTAGAGTTCTTCGTGCAGTCACTTCCCCCATTGTCGCCCTTTCCTTAGTAGCTGCTGTTGTAGAACAAAAGAACTAATTAGTTAATCTCTTGCTTCATAAAACACGCCCTGGAGGACTTGAACCCCCGACATCAGGTTTTGGAGACCTGCGTTCTACCAACTGAACTAAGAGCGCATAGTTTGGAGTCATAGTCTGGGACTATGCTCTAAGCCTTAATAATTATAGCGTAGTTTACTGCCATTTTGCCCAGGTGCTGTACGCTATTTTTCCAAGACACTTAAACAGGGCGGTCAAAACGTTGACGAATGCGAGTAGCTTTACCCACGCGCTCCCGTAGATAATAGAGTTTAGCTCTACGAACTTTACCGCGACGAATAATCTTAATATTAGCAATACGAGGAGAATGTAGCAGAAAAACCCTTTCTACTCCTACACCCTGGAAAATTTTGCGCACAGTAATCGTTTCATTAATGCCCCCGTTGCGCATGGCGATAACTGTCCCTTCGTAGGGCTGAACCCGTTCCTTACCCCCCTCTCGGATACGCACCCCTACACGGATTGTGTCACCGACATGGATAGTGGGTAAGTCAGTCTTGATATATTCAGATTCTATGTCTTTGATAATTGCTTCAACATTCATGGCTTTGTAAAAACTCACAGCTTACCATTGTAGCTTGTTTTCTCATCAAAATCAAGCTATCAAAATTCAATACCTGGTTGAGCTTTAATGCCTTGTTCCTTGAAAGGATGTTTAACTAACTTCATTTCTGTCACGAGATCAGCTATTTCAATAATTTCAGCAGGCGCACCTCTTCCTGTTAGAACAACATGGGTATTTTCAGGTTTATCTTTTAAGGCTTGAATTACCGTATTTGTCTCTAAATAACCCAATTTTAAAGCAATATTAACCTCATCGAGCAATACTAATCGATAGTCTGGATTATTAATCAAAGAAACTGCTTTTTTCCAGGCTTCTTCAGCGTTTAAAATATCTCGTTCTCGATCTTGAGTTTCCCAGGTAAACCCTTCTCCCATTGCGTAAAATACCAGTTGATTTTCCCAATGACTTAAAATCGCTTTTTCTGCTGGTTCCCAGGCTCCTTTGATAAACTGAATAATAGCGACTCGAAACCCATGACCTAGAGAACGTAAAACAATGCCCAATGCTGCGGTAGTTTTACCTTTTCCATTACCAGTATTAACAATAATTAGTCCTTTTTCTTTAGATGCTTCAGCCAATCTTTGCTCTTGAATCTCCTTCCGTCGCTGCATTTTTTGCTGATATTGTTCTGGGGAAAGTTTAAGATCGCTTGTCATTTTTGTTACTCGGTAATTTTTATGAAAACAAGTTACTGAGAAACAATTACCTCAGTAACATTCAAAATTTTTAAGTTCTCAAGGAGTTGGCTGATCTCCCATTTGCTCGCTTTCAGTTTCTTGTATTTTTTCTACCTCTGATTGAACTTGGTTGAGATGAATATTATTAACCTTATTAATGAAAGAGGCGATCGCTTGTTTCTCTAGTTGCTTAATTTGTTCTTCTGTTCTTTGTATTTTCTGTCCTCCTTGCTCTGTTTTTATGGATTCCATATCTAATTTAGTAATTCTTAGAATAAATTTTTCTTGTTCAGCTTCTAAATTTTCAACAATATTATTCGCTTCTTTCCAACGAGTTTCTAGGGGAAAAGATGTGGAAAAACTGGCAAAAATAGAAGCAAATGCTGGTAAAATAACTGGTAACCATTCTACCCAAGCAGGGCCTCCGTCTAGCTTCTTAACTAATACTAAAACTGGAGTTACACTAGAGAAAACAATCGTTGATATTTGCAAAAAATAATAAAAATTTCTGGCTGTTTGTCTTATTTTTGTATAATCTTCAACTAATTTTTGAGAGTACCGTAATCCATTTTCTCTCTCTAATTGTAAGCGATCATCTGAAAGTTTTGGACTCTCCAGAAGCTGCTCGTATTTTCTTTCTCTTTCTGCCTTATCTTTAGCAGAAAAATATTGAGAATTAAACAATAATAAAAATACAAATCCTGCTAAAAATACCGCATCTAAGGTTACAAAAAGCTGCTTATTATTAGCGACCAATGTAATAATCACTGTAGCAGCAAAAGCATCAAGAAAAAGGTATTCCAATACCTTTAAAAATCGACGAAGTCCCACCAGTGAACTTGGCTTTTCTTCAGGATTCTGGGTAGAGTTAGATTCACTGAATGTCATTTTATTTAGATTATAAATCACTAGGATTAATTTTATCAGACTACCAAAAACTTTGAACAGAATAGCCCAGTTTTTGTAACATTTCTCTTAACAAAGGTAAACTCAAACCAATTACATTACTGTGACAGCCTTCAATTTTTTGAATAAATAAACTTCCTTTGCCTTCTAAGGCAAAACTACCAGCACATTGTAAGGGTTCTCCTGTGTGAACATAAGCCTCGATTGTTTGATCATCAATATCAGCAAAATAGACTTTGGTAATCCCACAAGCTAGTAACGTTTTCTCTTGTTTTCCATCCAAAAGAGCATGGCCAGTATATAATATCCCTTGATGGTTTCGCATCTTCTGCCAACGAGCGATGGCCGTTTGAAAAGAATCAGGTTTACCATAGATATTATTATCAACAACGAGAACGGAATCACAACCTAAAACCAAACAATCTTCATATTTTTGGGCAACAACTTCTGCTTTACATTGTGCTAGAATTTGAACTAATTTAATCGGCTCGGTTTCGGTTATGGTTGACTCATCAAAGTTGCTCGAACAAACAATAGGATCAATCCCCACCGTCTTGAGAAGTTTTAAACGAGCAGAGGAAGCAGAAGCGAGAACAAAAGAAGGAAATGGCTGCATTGTTAAGTCCCTACTATAGAAATCATCACTTATTCATCCAATTTATTCCTATTTTCAAGAAAGGTCTTTAATAAACTGAAAAAGAATTAACGGACGTTTCAAAGAGACTTTTCGCTTTGTCCCAACGTTTTTGAACCGTAGACAGGTTAAAAGTGAAAAGTTTACCACGACTGACAGCAATACTCGCAAGATTATGCCGTTCTTGTTGATTGGGTAAAGTCACTTGGTATTCTAAAGTATAATAAGTTTTTCCTTCTATATCCCGTGATTCAGCATTAATCAAATCAACTTTGCGACCCTCATCTGTATTATTATTCATCTGTTTCAATAAGTAAAACCCCACCTCTGTCGGACTGCCTAGATCGCTCAAGCTTTTATCCTGACTCACATCACTAATAATAACGCTTAAATTTTCACTGGGTTCAATTAAGTCCCGAAAAATAACATCAACACCCACAGAAGACTGTTTAACATCAACCCCAACCCAACCACTAGGATAGAGAAACTGATAACCATCAGTCGCATCAACGTAACTTTGTACCCCACTTAGGGCCACTGAACAACTCATTAAGGTTAAACTAATTAAAGTAAGGACAATTATTCCCAGAGACTTAAACATAGATTCGTGCCAAAAATTAACGGTTCTATTGTCTCATTGCAATGGGAAGGTTGTCATCTTGATCAACTTAGAAAAACCATGAAATGACGTTCAAACACAAACTCACCATAGTCAGCTAAATCATCGATACCCACGAAGTTGAGGTAAATTTCTATCAATAACCACAAAGATCCTTTAATTAGAAGCTGTTTCCATTTAATTTTCATAAGCTAGTAGCGATAAGAATACCGTCCTCCTTGTCAGGGATAACAGGGTCATTCGCGGGTGTATACACTAGCACTTTCTACCTTTAACAAACTTAACGCTATTTGTAACAATTTGCAACTATTTACAAATTTATGTTGATTGAACCATGCTTTAACAGTTGTCAGGAGGTCATCGAGTGAATGAGAAGATGGACTTGAGTAATTTTTCCATGCTGGACCTCTTTAGTTTAGAGGTAGAAACCCAAGGAGAAGTCCTTAACGATAACCTACTGACCTTAGAAAGCCAACTGCAAGACTCCCCTGAAGGGCAAGGCTCTTTGTCCTTATTAGAAGCACTAATGCGAGCTTCCCACTCCATCAAAGGGGCAGCGAGAATTGTCCAAATTGAACCGGCGGTTAAGCTAGCCCATGTTATGGAAGACTGTTTTATGGCAGCGATGGAACGAACCATAACCCTAACCCCCAATCATATTGATTCTTTACTGCAGGGGGTGGACTTTTTACAATCCATCGCAGAAGTGGAGCAAGAGAATTTCAATAGCTGGTTAGAAGAAAACGAAACCCAAGCAGAGGAAATTGTCGAGGCGATCGCCGCCATGATGATCTCTCCTCAAGAGTCCCCCAAAACAACCGAAGAACGAACTCCGATAGAAACACCTGCGGCCCCTGTAATTGATTCCCCCATTGAGCTAGAAATCCCTAATCTTGATCAAGATGAAAGTTCGGAGTTTGATTTATCCTTGGACGATATTTTTCCTGAAGAAGAGGATGAGTCGGCTCTTTTCAATGAAGAGGTTAAATCGCCGACCCCAGAAAGTGAGCCAGTGATTGCTTGGGTAGAGGAGGAACAAGAAGAAATTGAAGAATTTCAGGGGTTAACCTCAGACAGTTTAGATCAAGAAGATGGGATGGCTTCAACTTCTTTGATGTCTTCTCCTAGTATGGGAACATCCAAAGATCGCTTTGTAAGAGTCAGTAGCGACAATTTGAATCGTTTGATGGGGTTAGCTGGAGAGTCTTTAGTAGAAGCCACTGCCTTAGTACCTTTATCAGAATCGTTCTTACACCTCAAAAAAAGTCAGTTAGAACTCTCAAAATTACTCGAACAATTACAAATTAGCTTAGCCCAAACCTCTCTTTCCAAAGAAGCGGAAACCTATTTCAGTGATTTAGTTCACAAAGAACGAGAATGCCGTTCCATTCTCAACGATCGCTTAAACGCTTTAGAACAATTTACTTACCGTTCTTTCAATTTATCTGATCGCTTATATCGAGAAGTAATTGCCACTCATATGCGTCCCTTTGAAGAAGGAGTCAATGGTTTTCCGCGTATGGTTAGAGATTTAGCCAGACAATTAAATAAGCGAGTTAAATTAGAAATTGTTGGTAAATCAACCATGGTTGATCGGGATATTTTAAGAAAATTAGAAGCCCCTCTAACACAAATTATACGTAATGCCATCGATCACGGTATTGAATTTCCTGATGAACGCATTGCAAACGGCAAATCTTCCGAAGGAACTATCCATCTCGAAGCAGCCCATCGTTTCGGGATGTTATCAATTACCATCTCCGATGATGGAAAGGGAATTGCTTTAGAAAAATTACGAGCATCCATTGTCAAAAAAGGATTAGTAACCGATGAAATGTCCCATCAATTAAATGAAGCGGAATTAATGGAATTCATCTTTCTACCGAATTTTTCCACTGCTAAACAAGTCACAGAAATTTCAGGAAGGGGTGTGGGATTAAATATTGCCAAAACAATGGTACAAGAAGTGGGGGGGAATCTCCAAGCAATTTCTAAGCCTGGAAAGGGCATGAATTTCCATTTTCAACTTCCCCTCACCTTATCAGTAATTCGCACATTATTAGTAGAAATTGCAGGGGAACCCTACGCCTTTCCTTTATCACGAATAGATCAAATTTTAACCCTTAATTTTGATGATATTTACTCTGTTGAAAATCGTCAATATTTTACCCTTAATAATCAAAATATAGGTTTAGTTAGGGCAGAACAAGTCTTAGAATTGGTGTCAAATTCCAAGCCAACAGAACCCTTATCGGTGATTATTGTCAGCGATCAAATGAATCAGTATGGTTTAGTAATCGATCGATTTCTTGGCGAAAAAAGTTTAGTAGTTCGTCCCTTAGATTCTCGTTTAGGCAAAGTTCAAGATATTACTGGAGCAGCCTTATTAGAAGATGGTTCCCCTATTTTAATCATTGATGTTTTAGACTTGGTCCGTTCTCTTGACAAAATTCTAGCCAATATTTCTATCAATCATGTTAATACTAAAGAAGATAATAAATGGCGTAAGTCTCAGAAACATATTTTAGTTGTAGATGACTCGATTACTGTTCGAGAAATGGAACGCAAATTATTAGAAAATAGGGGTTACACAGTAGATGTTGCCGTTGATGGTATGGAAGGCTGGAATGCGGTTAGAGTCGGTAATTATGATTTAGTTATTAGTGATATTGATATGCCTCGTATGAACGGAATTAAGTTGGTTCATAATATTAAAAGTAACCCACAGTTGAAATCTACTCCTGTGATTATTGTTTCCTATAAAGATCGAGAAGAAGATCGCTTACAAGGATTAGAAGTAGGGGCAGATTATTATTTAACAAAAAGTAGTTTTCATGATGATACTTTAATCAATGCTGTTATTGACTTAATTG
>JASJEA010000162.1 GCA_030064935.1 Crocosphaera sp.
CGCAAAGCTCCGAAGTGCGCTGCGCGACATGTTTGCGTTAGCGCAGCTCCTCTGGAAGAGGCAGCATTCCGGAACGGAAAACGCATTTTTGTTATGCAACGTCTGTACGGAGTTAGAATAAATGGGGATTATAGAGGAGGTCATTTCAGTTATCAGTTATCAGTAACTTTGCAATAGGAGGTTTCAAATAAGGAATATTATCTTTTTTTATCCCCTTAAAAGGGGAGGTGCATACCCACAATTTTCCGGTAAGACAAAGAATAATCCCTTGATTTTTCTGCCCAATTCTTGCCTAAAATGCTAATTTTTATCAAAAAAAATGGGTCTAAAACCCCGCCTTTTAAGGCGAAATGTTTTTGGAGCGCGGCATAAATCCCCGTTACAAAAACAACTTCTGACTTCCCCTCCTGGGAGGGGTTAGGGGTGGGTTGACTTCTGACTTCTGACTTCGTTAAGAAACTGAGAGACCTAAAAGCTTCCTCTTTTTACGACTAAAAAAGGCTAAAATTTTTATTTTTCAAGGGTTTGAGATTAAGAGAGAAAACCCTATTTAATAACTGAAATCTTGAGCAAGGTCTTGTATTATTTTTTGGAATTGGTATTACTTTACAGCGGTTTTGATATGAATAAACCACAATGATACTAACTCCTAACTCTGTACGGACGTTGCATGCAACGTCCCTACCTCCTAACTCCTAACTCCTAACTCCTAACTCCTGACTCCTGACTCCTGACTCCTGACTCCTAACAATGAATTTAGTGGTCTACTCAACTGAAAAGCGCTGTAAAATCTATTCAAGGAAAATAATTATGATTCCTAAAATTAATCTTAATAACTTCATTGAAATTGATATTAACAGTATAATTGCAACTGGAGTTGAAATCGGACTTCTAATATGTCTATTTGTAGCAATTAGATTTTTTATAGACAGAGCATATCAACAATTAATAAAAGTACCATCAATCAAAAAGAAGAAAAAAGATATTGAAATTATCTACCACAATATTCAGATATTATTAACTCTAAGTTGCTTACTATTATGTTTATTACTAGCCGGAATTAATGGATGGCTTATTTATCAAGGAAAAAATTTAATCGAATACCAAACTTCTTTGATTAAAAGTATTTCCTTTGATTACTTGCTAGTTATAGTAATTAGAGTCCTCAAAATATTAGGCATCCTAATTTTAACTAAATGGAGTATTCCATATCTAAATAAATTTATAATCTGGTTAAAAGAGCGAGCAAAAAACTTTGATAAAATTACTGCAAATGACGCCAGTATTGAAAAATTATTTGAATTTTTTAGGAGTAACTTTAATAATATTATCTGGCTGTTATATGTTACTATATCAGCTCAAATTATGCTATTGCCAGTAGTAATTATCAAATATCTGTATATCAGTTTGCAGGTTTATATGATTATTATTACGGGCTTACTATTTACTAAAGCTAATACAACAATTATTGATACCTTTGATGCCCTAAGTAAAAAATATTCCGATCAAAGAAATATTTTGCGCATCTATGATCGCCTCAGTAAATTAATTCCTCTTGCTAAGAAATTTCTTGAATATGCAATTTATATTACTACAGCTACTTTAGCAATTAAAAAAGTTGATTTTATTGCTAGTTTAGCTCCTTATGGTCCTGTATTTCTGCAAATAATTGGGATTATTTTTATGAGTCTTGTTGTGCAAGAAATTAGTCAACTTGTACTAGAAGAAATACTACTGCGTGAAGGTGATACAGATGATTTATCTAGACAGAGACGAGAGACATTTTTACCTCTATTTCAAAGCTGTATTAAATATCTGATTTACTTTGGTACCGGGATAGCAATTCTTTATACTATTAAAATTGACCCGACTCCTATTTTAGCAGGTGTAGGTATTTTAGGTTTAACAATTGGAATGGGAGCGCAAAGTCTAGTTGAAGATATAGTTGCAGGTTTCTTTATCTTGTTTGAAAGTTACTATTTAGTAGGAGATTTTGTAGAGATAAATGGTTTAAGTGGTTTTGTCACAGGAATAGAATTAAGAACAACTCGTATTAATGGTGGAGATAAAAATTATATTATTCATAATCGTGATGTTAAGGATATAGTTAATCACTCCAGCTACAGTAGTGCAGTAGTTATGCTAAAAATTCCTTATCAGGTTAAGATTAGTCAAATCTCTGAAATTATAGAAAAAGTTGGAAAGAAGCTGCTAGATAATTATTCAGAAGATATAATTGAACCAACAATAATAGGAGGAGTAAAAGAATTTTATGAGAATCAAATATTAATTGAAGTAGTTACACAAGTTAAACCAGGAAAACATTTCACGATTGAGAAAGTTTTAGGTATAATGATTAAAGAAGCTTTTGAGGAAGCAAATATTGAACTTCCTATTGTTAATCATGTAACAGTGAGTAACGATCAACCTATTCCAATATATTTAAAACCTTTACGTTAAAATAATGTCAAAATCAATAGTAGGAAAGTAAGCATTCAGCCGTCAGCTATCAGCTTCCGAAACAAGTCTACATTTCCCACAACACAATTATTGTATGGGGTTGACAACTTAAAATAGTTGTTTTTCTATTTCAATTTATGGCTTGAAAATGTGCTATAAATTAAAGGAATAATTGCTTGATTCATTAAAGAGCTGTTTGCGCAGCATGACCTAGGAAGAGCTGACTGCTAATAGCTGAATGCTTACATTCTGAAATATGAAATGAACATGAACATGAATATGAACAACTTAATTGTAACTGGAGCTGAAATCGGATTCATCATAATTATCTTTGTGGCAATAAGATTCTTTGTCACTAGGGTATATAAACAGTTAATTAAAGTTTCATCAATTAAAACAAAAGAACAAAATGTTGAACTTATCTACCAAAATTTGCAGATATTAATAACTATAATTTCCCTACTATTATGTTTAGTAGTGGCAGGATTTAATGGATGGCTGATCTATCAAGGAAAAGACTTAATAGAATACAAACAGTCCCTGATTCAAAATATTTCCCCAGATTACTGGATAGAAATAGGAATTGGAGTGATAAAAAGTCTGAGCTTATTAATATTAACTAGCTGGATTATCCCATACATCGATAAGTTCATAAATTGGTTGAAAGAGCAAGCAGATAATTTTGAAACACTCACTGCTAATGATGAAACTGTTGAAAATGTATTTGAGTTTTTCAAAGAAAACTTGAATAAGATTATCTGGCTGCTTTCCATTACTATATCTGCCCAATTTCTCCAATTACCAACAGTAATAATCCAATATTTGTATATAGGGTTGCGAATTTATATAATTATAATCGCTGGATTACTATTTGTTAAAGCAGGTACAGCCGTAATTGATACTATTGATGCTCTGAGCAATAAATATTCCGAGCAAAAAAATATTTTTATCTTGCGCATCTACGATAATTTCCGTCATTTAATTCCTCTGGCAAAGCGATGTATTGAATATGCAATCTATATTGTTACAGCTACTTTAGTAATTCAGCAACTTGATTTTATTGCTAAATTAGCTATTTATGGACCTCTATTTATTCAAATAATAGCAATTATATTTATTACTCGTGTTCTTGAAGAAATTGCTAAACTTGTACTAGAAAGATTACTACTTGATAATAATGATTCAAGTAATTTATCTCAACAAAGACGCCAAACTTTTCTGCCTTTATTTCAAAGCTTTATCAAATACTTTCTTTACTTTGGTGCAGGTATTGCTATTCTTTATATTGTCAATATAGACCCAACTCCAATTTTAGCAGGTGTAGGTATTCTTGGTTTAACAGTGGGAATGGGAGCTAAAAGTCTGATTGAAGATATAGTTGCAGGTTTCTTTATTTTGTTTGAAAATTATTACTTAGTAGGAGACTTTGTAGAAATAAATGGTGTTTATGGCTTTGTGACAGGAATAGAATTAAGAACAACTCGGGTTAATTATGAAGATAAACATCACATTATCCATAATCGTGATGTTAAGGATGTAGTTAATCACTCACACCATAGTAATTCAGTTGTCACTCTCAAAATTCCTTATCAAAGCGATATTAATCAAATCTATGAAATTATAGAAAGAGTAGGAAAGAAGCTTCAAGAAAAGTATCCAGAAGAGATAATTAAAGGCACAGTAGTAGATGGAATAGAAGAATTTTATGACTATCAAATGTTAATTCATATAACTACAGAAGTTAAACCAGGAAGACACATCGATATGAAGAGAATTCTTGGTACAATGATTAAACAAGCTTTCCAAGAAGAAGGCATTGAAATTCCTGTGATTCACCATTTAATGATGAGTAATCAGGGGGCAACAAATATCAACCTTAATAAAGATACTGTTAACCAAAAATAACATGACAAAAAAATAAGGTTTCTTCAATAATTAATAATTACCTCTTCTTAAAAAGAAGAGGATTGGTTAAAAAGGAAATTTTTTTCTTCTCTTGGTCGATTGGATATGGCGAGGTCTCCTCGCCATCCCATCCTTCGGAATGCTCCGCAAACGACCGCTTTTTTCTCCTTGCTCATGAGAGGCTTTAAACCTTTATTTTTCGGTAAGCATTCAGCTATTAGCCTTCAGCTCTCAGCAATGAAAATGAACTATGTAGTTCGATAGACTATTAAGGTTGACTAATAAACTTTTACAGTGATTTTTAATTCTTTGAAATCTGTCAATTACTTTAAAAGTAATAAAGCTGATAGCTAATAGCTGACCCCTGAATGCTTACTAAGGTTTCAAACCTCTCCTTTTAAGGGGATGAAAATAATAGACTTGACTATTTCAAGCCTCCCTATTTCATAGACGTACTGATAACTGATAACTGATAACTGATAACTGAAATGACTCACTATCAACAATTACTCCAAATTAATACTTCTGGTAAATCTTTATCCAGAATTACTTCTAAAGTGCAAGAAGCTGTAGCCAAGTCAGGGGTAAAAACAGGTTTATGCAATCTATTTTTACGTCATACTTCTGCCAGCTTAATAATTCAAGAAAATGCCGACCCAGATGTATTAGTTGACTTAGAAAACTTTATTTCTAAATTAGTACCAGAAGGTTATCATTATATTCATAGTGCAGAAGGACCTGATGATATGCCAGCTCATATTCGTAGTGTTTTAACCCATACTTCTGAACAAATTCCTATTAATAATGGCAGATTAGTATTAGGTACTTGGCAAGGAATTTATGTTTGGGAACATCGCCAACGTAGTCATTGCCGAGAATTAGTAATTCATATTAGTGGAGAATAATTCAGAATTTAGAATTCAGAATTTAGAATTCAGAATTTAGAATTGGGCGTTGCATATTTGTGGGATGAATTGTAGTTTTGGAGAAAGAGGAAGTAAAAGATGGGATTTACCTATTCCTAAAAGTTTCATCCCTTGATTCAGCAACGCCGTTTTGAAAGTCAATCAGCAAGCCTTATCATAAATATTTCATCATAAAAATAAACTATAATTATAACTAATATCATCTTCATATCAGTAGGAACTTTGCATATAATGTCCATATAGATTAGGTTTTTTAGAGATAAGATATCTGGGTTTAATACAAACGAATCGTTAAAAAAATTACAAAACAATTATTATTACTTAATAACTGAAGTATTGGTGAAGTATAGAATTATTTTTGTTTTTGGTAATTGGTATAATAACTAATTTAAAAACAGTGATTATGACTAATAAATTTAGAACCAATTTCATTGGATATAGCTCTAGAAAAATCAAATTTTCACATTGGCAAGTACAGCTAATAGCACCAATACTATCCGCATTAGTATTTGCTTTTTGTTTTCCTCCCTATAATATTTACCCTCTAGCATTTGTCGCTTTTACACCTCTATTATTTGCAACTTTAAGAGCTAAAAACTCTTGGCAAGCTAGGACAGTCGGATTTGTATTCGGCTTTTTAGTTTATAGCTTTACATTGCACTGGATGTGGAATATTTTTCCCTGGTTTACTATTATTCTATGGGGAATATTGGCTTTATTTCCTGCCATTTTTAAATTGACTTTATTTCTGCTGAAACAGAGATGGGGAATAGTAACTTCTCTCATTACCGCTCCCTTTATTTGGATAGGCATAGAATATTTTCGTTCTGAATGTTGGTTTCTCAAATTTGCTTGGATAACTCCTGGTTTTTCCCAGGCAAAAAATTTACCTTTTTTACAATTTAGTTCCATCTTGGGAGTTTACGGGATTTCAGCTTTAATTATTGCGGTTAATTGTTGTATTTGTTATTTACTTGTTAGTAAAAATCAACTAAATAAACGTCTATTACCAGTAGCATTTTCCTTGGTAATAATCAGCATAATTCATGGTTGGGGTTTTGCTCAAATTCCCACTAAAACTGTAGGTAAAATTCCAGTAGGAGTAATTCAAACATAAGCAAGTAACTTGCTAGAAAATTGACAATTATCCGAGGAACTATCAGGAAAAGTAAAATTAATTGTCTGGCCAGAATATTCACTGTTTGAATATATCGATTCAGATACAAAACTATTTAAAAAATTATCTCAAATTGCTATTGATACTCAAGCATATTTAATAGTAGGCGGTCAAGAAAAAGTACCAAATTCTCCAAAAAATTTCTACAATACTGCTTTACTTTTATCACCTACTGGAGAAAAAATAGGAAGCTATTACAAAAATAACCCAGTGCAATTTATGAATGATGGAATCCCAGGAAAAAACTTTCCAGTTTTTGATACTGAAATTGGAAAAATTGGCATTGCTATTTGTTACGATATGGATTTTTCTTATGTTGTTCTAAATTTAGTTCGTAATGGTGCTGAAATATTAACAGTTCCAACTTATGACCCTATGGAATGGTCAGAAATACAACATCTTCAACACTCAGCAATGGCACCCGCTCGTGCAATTGAACATCGACGTTGGGTAGTCCGCGCTGCTAGTTCCGGAATTTCTCAAATTATTAATCCTTATGGAGAAATTAAACAAAGTTTAGATGTAGGTTTAACAGGTACTATTTCCGGAAAAATTGACAAGCGATCGCCCTTAACTTTTTATGCTAGTTTTGGCTATTTATTAACTCCTATTTGTTTGCTGTTAGTTATTAGTTATTTGGGGTATGAGTTAGTATTGGATATTAAAAATACTTTGAATAAATAACTAGACAGTACAAAGTTCTTGGAATAGCCATGGCTAACTATGGCTTTCATCAATTAACTCTCTAGAGAGAGCTTTATGTGCTGTAAACCTTTGCCAGCAATACTTTCACTCCGATAAGTAAATCGTTTTTTAGAAGAACTTTGTACTCTCGAGTAAATAAAAAAGTTAATCAAAATATAACAGGACTTACGCCAAGAAACCCGGTTTCTCCGAGAAACCGGGTTTCTGGGTTTACCTGGGTAAGTCCTATATAAATTAGCAAGAATTTTGGAATGATTAATTCACTTCTTCTAACAAACTGCACACAGAATTAAAATCTCTTGTTTGTTGAGACAAAGGTATTAACAATAAATCAGCAGGATAACGACCAAAAACATAAAAAATTTGCCTTCCATTATGATAACCTGTTGGAACTTGACTATTGCAATCGTAATCCCGTTCACGACCTGGCCAAGCTAATCCCTTAACTTCATATCCTTCAGTTGACTCAACCAAGCAGAAATCAGGATAGCTATTTCGGCCTGATTCCTCAAAATGCACTGGGATATCTTGCAAACGTTTTTTAAACCAGTTTTGAAAGTTAAATTCTTTATCCTTACGACTTATAGATTCAATCAGTTCACCTTCCTGGACAGCTAATACGCACTGCTCAAAAATATCAAAGCAGGTTGTATTTGTCATCTAGATTTTCCTTTTTTCAAAATGTCCAAAAAGCTCGAAACTTTAATTAAATATTATATCATATTAACACTCTTTTTAACAAGAGCTTCAGTATAGCTAAAATAGATTAAATTCAGTATTAATTATAGTAGAGTGAATTATGTTTCAATACAATTTGTTTTCTCAACCAAAACCAAAACCACTTAATATTATCTATTGCTTCATAACAAGAGGAAGCACAATATTATTTCGTACTGCAATGGCGATCGCTATCTTAGGAACTGTAAGTTGTACCACCAAAGTGCAACTTGAATCTCCCACTGTTGCTCAGACTCAAAGTAAATCTACCGTAAATTCATCCGTCTCTGATGCTGAAAATATCGCTTCTACTTCAGACTACCAAAAAATAACTGTAGTAGAAAACTTGGAACATCCTTGGGGTGTTGCCTGGTTGCCAGATGGAGCAATGCTAATTACCGAAAGACCAGGGCGGTTGCGAATTGTTCGTGATGGAATTTTAGACCCGACTCCTATTGCCGGAGTTCCTCAAGTCTTTGCTGTTAACCAAGGAGGTTTATTAGATGTCTCAGTTCACCCACGCTTTGCAGAAAATCGTTGGATATATTTAACCTATTCCCACGGCGATCGCTCGGCAAACCGCACTCGTATTGCCCGCGCTCGACTTGAGAATAATACTCTGCGAGATTTAAAAGTAATCTTTGAGGTTTCCCAGACCAAACCAGGGGCGCAACATTTTGGGTCGCGTCTTGTTTGGTTGCCTGACGGAACTCTAGTCGCAAGCATTGGTGATGGTGGCAACCCACCTATTGAATACAATGGCGAATTTATTCGGCAACAAGCTCAAAACCCCAATAGTCATCTGGGTAAGGCGATCAGATTGAACGATGACGGATCTATACCCTCCAATAACCCTTTCGCCACCTCCACAGATGCCAAACCTGCCGTCTGGAGTTACGGACACCGCAATATCCAGGGGATCGCATTAGACCCGACAAAAAATCGAGTTTGGGCAACCGAACATGGTTCCAGAGGTGGTGACGAACTGAATTTAATTGAGGCGGGAGAAAACTATGGTTGGCCTGTCGTTACTCACAGTCGTGAATATTCTGGAGGACTCATTTCCCCGGAAAAATCTCGCCCCGGTCTGATAGACCCCAAAGTAATATGGACTCCTTCCATAGCTCCCTCTGGTTTAGCTTTTTATAACGGCGATCGCTTTCCCCAGTGGCGAGGCAATTTGTTTGCGGGTGGGTTAGTTTCACAAGATATTCGTCGCATTGAAGTAGACGAAGCAGGTAACGTTATCGGTCAACATTCTATTCCTATAGGTCAGAGAGTGCGGGATGTGCGACAGGGACCAGATGGACTATTGTACATTCTCACTGATCGGCCAAATGGGCAATTAATTCGACTCGAACCCGTTGGAGGATAGGAGGTATACCCATGGCGGGCAAGATGCCCGCACTACAATCTTCTGTAATATCATGTCTGTTTGAATACTTATAAATAAACGACGGAGGAGTCAGGAGTCAGGAGTCAGGAGGGAAGAAAGAAGCAAGTAAAGAATAAAGAGGAGGAAAAGGAGAAAGTTTTTTTGATCACTAATTATCCAGACACGATATAAGATGAGAATTGTGTAGTGTTTTGGAGACCAAAACACTACAGTTAGAGGGAATTTTATCAAGTTTACTTGCAGCAATTATTCTACATTTAATTTTGCCTACCTTACTGAACTATTTATTAGTAGGTTTAAGGTTAAATCGAAACAATTATTTATTTATATTTCCTATAAATTTGATAATTAACGTTACAGATAAAATATTCACAGTTCAATTTAATTTATTAAAAAAACATTTTATCCTCTTGACAAGCCAGGAAATTATGCTAAAATCCTTATTTAACCATTAATTAAGCGAATAAGTATGTTGCTTCAAGACAAACAAATGACTGCACAAGAGTTCATTTCCCTACTCGACGAGATTATTGAAAAACAACATTTACTTAAGCACACATTCTACCAAATGTGGAATGAAGGAAAATTATCTTTAGAAATGTTGCAAGAGTACGCTCAAGAATATTATCTACAAGTTCATTATTTCCCTACTTATGTTAGTGCTACTCATGCAGCTTGT
>JASJEA010000187.1 GCA_030064935.1 Crocosphaera sp.
TCTTAATCTTGTCAGGTTGAAATTATGTCTTGCAACCCCGAACGTCAGTTCATCTGTTTTCCCACTCATCCCTAGCGGGGTTCCAAGCCATAATTTTTTATGGGACAAATGATGTGCGGAATGTGGGTTCCATAAAAGACCTACCCGAGTGTATGATCTACTGGGACTCAAAGTTTAATCCTCTTCACCTTAGTCGCATTCGTTTATGAGACCTTTATTCTTTGAAAAATAGTGTCATGAGTCTAAGAAACGCTATAAATTAGTTTTTGTGCTGTCTTCCAAAATGATGTCGTATGAGTTTCATCAAATACCACTAAATCTATGTTATCTGGGTAATCTCTACGAGCTAAGGTTTGAATACTGGCAACAATTACTCTATCTACATCGTTGGCATGAGGGTATCCTGCCTTGATATAACCAACTGATTCAACTTCGTAATTATGGAGGGTGCTAAGTGTTTTATTCACTAAAGGTTCTCGATGAATAATAAAGAGAACTCGTTTCCCTCTAGTGACTGCATCTCGAATAATGTGAGTAGCCGTTAAAGTTTTTCCCGACCCTGTGGGACTAACTAACATCACTGACTTGATGGCTGGTTGATGGATTTTTTTTCACTCAATAAAGATAACTGTGTAATCCTTAAATGCTGATATTTATTGATTTTTAATATATTTATTCTAGCCGATGATGTAACAATTCAAGCCAAAACAGGCAGTTTTTCCCATAACGCCCTTGTTATAATAGAATGAGGGGATATACTTTGCTAGTTTCCTCTATAGATTTTGCCCTAGGAGGATTGCTAAAATGTTAGACTCTTCTCTGAAGTATTTCACTTTCTTTTGCCATTACTTATTCTGTTTATTCCTTGTTGCATTGCTGGCTTTGACTTTAAGCTCTGTTATGACTAATCAGACAAGGAATGGACTCAAAGCCAACTTAAAAAATCATCTCAGTTTAGTTCTCAAACAAGTCGAATTTTCTAAGTAGTTCCTTGAGGATTAACTCTTAAAAATACCTATTATGCCCAAATCAAACAAGCGTAAAATTACGACAAAAAGAGAGGAGGTTGATGAGATAGAATCTCAGGAAGATTTGTTAATTCGACAAGAGAATAATTGGAAAAATCACTCAACTGTTTATGATTAAATCCAAGAAGATTGTTGCCTTGATGCTCTCCAAGACTTAGGTAATCTCCATTCTCAGCACCCTGACGGTGAGCTTCTCTTTGAAATGGATGATATCAGTGAAGATTACTTAGATTATCTGCTATGATTTGACTAATTTGTTCAAATTTAATTTGTTCTAACCATGAAAATCATTGCTGATATTTGCGTTATTCCGATGGGGGTTGGGGTTTCTGTTTCTGAGTACGTGGCTGTGTGCCAAACCATTTTTACAGAAGCTAATCTAAATCCAAAACTTCATGGATATGGAACCAATGTGGAAGGAGAATGGGATGAGGTGATGGCGGCCCTCAAACTTTGCCATGAGAAAATCCACGCTATGGGCAGTCCGAGAATTAGTACCTCAATTCGGCTTGGAACTCGTACTGATAGGGAGCAAACCATCGCCGATAAAATTAATAGTGTTAATTCTATGAATCTAGAGTTAAATTAGGTATATCTTCTCTGAAAGAAACTAAGATAAACATAAATTCAGTCATTTTGATAATGAAAAACTCTTCATCGCTTAACTTGATTTTTATTGGTAGTTTATTGTTTCTTCCCGGTAGTGCTATTTTTACATTTGAAGCGATAGTAGAACTTCTCAAATCTATTTCTGTTCTATCCTTCGCTAATTTTTTAGCTTGTTTATTTTTTGCTATTGGTTCTTTTCTTTTTTTAGTCAAGGCTAAATGAAGTTTAACTAGTTCACAAGAACTGAAAAAAATGGGGCAAATAAGGATTTTCTAATTAGGAAAAAATTGGACTATGACTATTACATTATTGTATCCTTAGACAAAGCAGATGGTTTAGGACAATCGTCGAACTGTCATAGTAGTTTGTACTTGAATTTGAGTCATGTTACCATAAACGCTGGTAATATTCAAAGTTATGTGAAAGATGACCTCAAATCTGCACTTGGGGTCGAAATACCGCAAGACTCTCAGGTGTTTTTTAGGGGAGAATCAAAAGCCAAAAAGTCTCCAGATGATAAACTCGTAGAGAATAGCAAGAATTCCCAGATTGGCTAAAATTAGAATGGCAATAAACCAAGAAGTCTCTCCACTTCTTGGTCTGTTTTTGTCGTACATATTTAAAACTCTTTGTTAAAACTTTTTAAGTTTGTGTTCAATTATACAATTATTCAGGATTAAAAAAAACTAAGCCTGTTGTACTATGTCTCGGATGAGCAAGGTTCTAGCACCAATGTAGCTTTTCATCAAGATGATTTCTTGCTGAGAGAGGGACTGTTTTTTCTGTAGTTGAGTCATTAACTGTCCAACTAGGTCTGAATCACTGAGATGTGCAAGGGCTTCGTGGGAGGTTTGTGAGATTAAAGACCAGAGTTCTCGGAGCGTAGAAGCTTTCATTGAACCTTCTTATTATTTTCTTTATATTATCTACACTACAATTCTAGGAGTAATCTAAAGAAAATCTAAAGATTTCCCCTTTTTCTTAAAAAATCTTTACGCGGTTTGGTACTCAGATTAATTTTGTCAACCATTGGTTGACACTTCGTCGTGTGCGCTGGCTCGGCCAGATCCGCTTGCGGATCACCCCTTGCCCTGCCATGATTCCTTCCCAGTCAGACAAGGCGAAAGGCTTAGGACAATCCTCAAACTGTCATAGTAATTAATACTGGAATTCGAGAGATGCTAGTATTAGTTAGAGACGGAAAACAATTCAGTCATTCGTGGTGTGCGAAGAGTTTGTACAAAGCACTTGGGGTCGAAACACGGCAAGACTCCCAGGTGCTTTGTCGATTATTCGGTAAATCTGAGAAGATTAGGGGACTATCGTGGCAAGGTAGCCTATGATGGGGACGAGTGAGGATTTTATTGTGGTGATGAGAATGTGGAAAAAGTGGTCAGTAGGTATAGGTCTCATGCTAATGGGGACTTTTACAATGACTCCATTAATAGCTTTAGAGACGACAGAGCTTTCATTTCTAAAGCAAGAAAGGGACTTTAAGCCATTGTCAGAGAGTGGCATTAAGTCTGGTATCTCTGAGAACCTCAACCCTTGGGAGATAGAAGGGGATACAAGTAATTGTTATAGACTTGTCCGAAAATTAAATTTGTGGGAAAAAAGAGAAACAAATCGAGATACTTCCGTTACAGTAAATGACTAATCCTTTAGAATCCACTCGTCAACACCCTCACTTAGCCAAGCAAATAATCGGACTAGATTTACTTCAGTTGGAATTCTTAATCGTTAAGGCGATCGCCGCAAATAAGGAGAAAAAAAGAAAGGGAACTTCAAAAAAATCGGGTCAAGAAAAAAGGAGCGGGTCGAACCAAAAATTGATCAGAGTCTGAAGAAATTTGTTTAACTCTTGTCTATTTAAGACAGATGCCAATTTTTTTACTCTTAGAAATGATGTTTGGTATCAGTCGAACATCGGCCAATGATATTTTTCATTATTGATTACCAATCTTGAGAGATTTATTACCATCATCTTTGTTTGAGGAGTGGGAAAGAGAGCTAGAAACTGATGAATTGATCAAAGAACTTTTGGTAGAAGAGAAATTATTAGTATATAGTACCGAGCAGCCGAGGGAGAGACGTTCAGACTATAAATAACAAGAAAAATACTTCTCAGGTAAAAAGAAAAAACATACTTTTAAAAACCAGGTGATTAGTTTACCTGACATAAAAGATATTGTGGATGCCCTCGTTGGAGAAAGAGGTTCGGCTGCTGATATTAATCTCTTAAGAAAACAGCAAGAAGTATTTTCTGAAAACAAAACTTTTGAAGGATACAAAGCCTACATTGGAGCAGAGAGAACTGAAACTACTCATAAGAAACCTCTTAAGAAAGAATTGACAACTGCTCAAAAAGATGAAAATATAAAAAGGTCTCGACAACGTATTTATATTGAACATTTAATTCGTATTATTAAAATATTTAGAGTTGCTAGTTAACGATTCAGATTACGTCCAAACAGTTATCAAAAAGTTATAAGAGTCATTTTAGGATTAGTCCGATTGAGGATAGGAGGATTTGAATTTTCTTGTTTCTAAGTAAAAGAAAATTGTACCACGAAACACTTTTGCAAGAGGTCTAATAGTTCCAAGGTTATTGACCGTATGGGGTTTGAAACTGGTAGGGCTTCTAATTCATCCCTCGCCTGTTTTTATATTTTACCTCTTCCTATTAGTTAGCGATCACCGAAAAGCTTCCCTAGAAAGAGGTACAGAGTTTAACTTCTATCTGGTCTTCCCGCAGAGTGATAAAATAGAGATATAGTGAACGCTCAGTATTAATCCAACGGAGCAAAAATGAGTTACACTCATCAAAACATTACACTAGCCTGTGCTGCAGATAACTTCTTTGCTATGCCACTGGCCGTAACGGTCTATTCCGTTATTGCTAACCTTACTAAACAACAGAAAATAGACCTGTTTATTTTAGATGGTGGTGTCACACAGAATAATAAAAAGAAGGTTATTCAAACGTTAAAAGATCATCCTGTGGAGATACATTGGCTCAAGCCTGTTTCTAAGAACTTGGAGAAACTTTATACCCTTGCCAAAAGTACGTATCCTATTGCTGCATACTATCGATTATTACTTCCCGAAATTATTCCAGACAATTACAAAAAAATTATTTATCTTGATACAGATATTATCTTCTTAACGGATATTGAAAAACTATGGAATTTGGATATGGGAGATTATCCAATGTTAGCTGCAATGGATGCAGCCAACCGCCATCTGCTTTGGCCACAACATCTAAAACATCTCAAACTTGAAGAACAGGGAATTACAGAAAAAGATCGATATCTTCAATCTGGTGTATTAGTTATTGATCTAGAAAAATGGCGAGAACAAAAAATTATTGAGAAATTTTTTGAATTTTTGTCCACTCATCTGGAATTACCTTATCCTGATATGGACGCTTTAAACTTTGTTTTGTTGCGAAACTGGGGAGAACTTGATCCTCGGTGGAATCAAATTCCCGTGGTTTATAACTTTGAGTCTTGGCAAGATAGTCCTTACACAGAAGAGGAATTATCGAATGTAGTCAACAACCCATATGTCATACACTATGGATCTAAACCTAAACCGTGGGACTATCGTTGTACCCATCCCCTTAAGTCTTTATGGTATGACTACTTAAATCAAACGGCCTGGTCTGGATGGAAAGACACACCCATTAATCATAGTCTCGGTGTACTTCGTCGAATTTTTAGAAGACTCAACAAAAATATGAGACGAGTCGTTCAGTGAAGTACCCCACCCTACTACGCCCACGGGTGGGACTTCCTACCCTACAAATCGCTGCTAAAACTGGGGCAGAAACCCGTGTAACCGTCCTTGGCCAGATTCAACGAGGAGGCATACCCTCCCCTGTAGATCGCTTATTAGGGTCAGCTTTTGGAGTGGCTGCAGTTGATTTAATTGCCCAAGGCAAATTTGCTCAGATGGTGGCTTGACAAAATCGGCAAATCGTTAGTGTTCCCATTGCCGAAGCGATTCAAACCTATCGCACTGTTAACCCAGAAGAGACTTTAGTCAAGACAGCTAGGGGTTTAGGTATTTGTTTGGGAGATGATTGACTCAGAAGTATTATAGCGAGCGCTTTTGTCTCTTTAAAGCGCTCGCCTCTGCATTTAAGATAAAATGGATAAAGCGTTTAAAAGCATTATTGTCGATACTTAGTGAATATTCATTCTTTCCTAGACTCTTTTCAACGTTTCGGAGTTAATCTTGGATTAGAGCGCATTGAAACCCTACTAACTAAATTGGGCAATCCTCACCACAGTGTCCCTATTATTCATGTAGGTGGAACCAATGGCAAGGGTTCGGTTTGTGCTTATTTATCTTCAATTCTAACCGCAGCTGGCTATCGAGTTGGCCGCTATACTTCCCCTCATTTGATTGACTGGAGCGAAAGGATTTGTGTGAATAATAAACCCATTCCAGAAACAACCCTTCAATCCATTTTAGTTACGATTAATAATTATATTGATTTTAATCATCACTCTCCTACTCAGTTTGAGGTAATAACTGCTGCTGCTTGGGTTTATTTTGCACAACAAAAAGTCGATATTGCTGTCATCGAAGTTGGTTTAGGGGGACGTTTAGATGCGACGAATGTCAGTCATTTTTCTTTAGCCACTGTGATTACTTCTATTAGTCGAGATCATTGGCAACAATTAGGGCCAACTATAACTGATATTGCTAGGGAAAAAGCAGGTATTTTTAAACAAAACTGTCCTGTTATTATTGGTGAAGTTCCTCATGAAGCTAAAAAGGTTTTTCAATCTATGACTAAAACCTTAAACTGTCCTACTATTTGGGTTAAATCGGCTAA
Organism: Crocosphaera sp.; assembly: GCA_030064935.1. Taxonomy (GTDB): domain Bacteria; phylum Cyanobacteriota; class Cyanobacteriia; order Cyanobacteriales; family Microcystaceae; genus Crocosphaera. The sequence continues at coordinate 6,484 of JASJEA010000187.1, forward strand.
ATTAGTCAAAGAAAATTGGGCAGTTTATCAAAACATATCTTATCCTTTACCTCTTTTGGGTAAAATGCAGTTAAATAATTCTGCTTTAGCCATCGAAACTATTAAAAATTTACAAAATCAAGGTTGGGCAATTTCGCCAGAAGCTATTATAAATGGAATCAAAAAAACAATCTGGCCAGGAAGATTACAATGGATACAATGGCAAGATACTTCTATTTTATTAGATGGGGCTCATAATACTGCTGCTGCTAAAATTTTACGAGATTATGTCAATAGTCTTAATAAATCTACCACCTGGATTATGGGAATGATGGCAACAAAAGAACATGATCAAATTTTTCAACAATTACTTAAAAATAAAGATAGTTTATCTATTGTTCCAGTACCAATTAACGGAAGTGCAAACCCGAAAATGTTAGCATATTTAGCCAAGGATATTTGTCCCGATTTACAACAAATAAAAATCGAAGAAAACATTTTTATTGCTTTAGAAAACGCCATTAAACAACAACAATCTAACTCCCTCATTGTAGTTTGTGGTTCCCTCTATTTAATTGGTCATTTTCTCAGGAAAGGATTTATATTTAAGTCGTGAGCAGGTTAAAATAGCTTGCAAGGCTAGGTCTCTGTTTATAGATTGGTACCTTGAGTTATAATATAAAATAAACTATCATATTTTTATTATGCTTGATTCTTTACAAACTGAGATTTATCATCTGCAACAATTCGCAAATCAGTTGGTTTCTATACAACTGAATCACCTTAGTTTTATCAGTATTGGTGTTATTTTTCTGGCCGGACTTTTAACCAGTTTAACTCCTTGTATGTTATCCATGTTACCCATTACCATTGCTTATATTGGGGGCTATCAATCTCAGGGAAAATTACAAGGAATGCGTCAATCTGGTTGGTTTTCTTTGGGTTTAGCTACTACCTTAGCTGGCTTAGGTATTCTAGCAGCTTCTTTAGGAAAAGTTTATGGACAAATTGGGATAGGTTTACCCATTGTAGTCAGTATCATTGCTATCATAATGGGCTTAAATCTTTTAGAGGTTATTAGTTTACAATTCCCCTCTTTAGGAGAAACAAATTGGATTAGTGATCAACTCCCTCCAGGGATTCGTTCCTATTCTTTGGGGTTAACCTTTGGCTTAGTAGCTTCCCCTTGCAGTACCCCCGTTTTAGCTACTTTATTAGCTTGGGTGGCTACCAAACAAGACTTGATTTTAGGTGGGGGATTATTATTAGCTTATACAATAGGTTATGTCCTTCCTTTGATTTTAGCAGGAACCTTTACTGCTACCCTAAAAAAGTTATTAGAATTGCGCCGTTGGTCCGGGTGGATTAATCCTGTTAGTGGCGTTTCTTTAATTATATTTGGCACGTTTTCTTTGTTATCTCGCCTGCCATTAAATTAAGTTTTAATCTATTCAAATTGCTAAGATTATTTCTTTTGATACCTCATTCCTGGTAACTGAATAATTAATCCTTCTAACTCTAACTGTAATAATCCTCCCGATACTTGAGACGTGGGGAAACCTGTTTTTTCCACAATTATATCCAAAGGAGTTCCTTGATCAGAAATGGCTTGAAATATTTTTAATAAGTCTGGTTCTAACTTAGGCAAAGTTTCTGTTTTCTCAACCTCCAATAATGATAACTGTTGGCCTTGATCTAATTGAGGAATAGCCCCCAACATATCCAGTAATTCCCTTTCGGTGACGATCATTTCTGCCCCCTGATGGATTAATTTTAAACAGCCTCTAGCTTGTTTAACGTCGGGAGAGTTGGGCAGAGTATAAACATCTCGACAAAATTCATTAGCGTATCGTGCTGTAATTAAGGCTCCAGACTTTTCCGGTGCCTCCATGACCAAAACTGCCCGACTTAAGCCCGCAATAATGCGGTTTCTGGCCGGAAAATGACGGCGATCGCCGGGAGTGCCTGCTGGATATTCACTCAAGATTAAACCTTCTTGTTTTAGTCTTTGATGTAGCCGACGATGATGACTGGGATAAACCATATCTATGCCAGTTCCCAAGACGGCAATTGTTCTTCCCCCGGCTTCTAAGCAAGCTTGATGGGCAATGCCATCAATACCGGCAGCCATGCCCGAAACAACGGTAAACCCGTGTTTAACAAGGGCGATGGCAATCTTCCGAGTCCAACGACAGCCATGCTCGGTGGGGTAACGAGTGCCAACTATCCCCACAATGGGAGTATTACCTTGATTTTCCCATAAATTCACCTGTCCTTGATAATAAAGCAAAGGGGGAGGACTAGGAATTTCTAATAATAAACGGGGATAGTTAGCATCGCTAGGAGTCCAAAATTGCGCATTTTTGGCTGAATGTTGCTTTAATAACTCTGAAGGATTAACCTGCGATCGCTTGGCTTCAATAGTTTTCAGTAATTTTGTCCCTATTCCTTCTACTTTTCCCAATTCAGTTGGAGAAGCTTTCCAGGCAATTTCTAAGCTACCAAACTGTTGCCAAACTCTTTTTAATAAGATTGGCCCAACTCCAGATATTTTCGACCATGCTAACCAATAACCTGAATCCTGTTGCAACGTTTTCTCCTCATCATCGATATTTTAGTGTTTAATATTATTAAAACCCGACAAATTATTGCCAGCCAGGAAATAAAGTCCCTAACCCATTAGCCATAAATTCAACAGCCATAGCCATGGTAATTAAACCCATTAACCGAGTAACAATATTCATCCCTGTTTTTCCTAAAAGTTTACCAATAGCAGGAGCAAAACTGTAGGAGATAAAAATCAAACTTCCTAGGAGAATAATCACAATGGATAATGCCAGTTTGTCTGTCAAGGATTGAGTTTTGTGGGCCAAAACAATAACGGAACTAATAGTACCTGGACCTGCTAATAAAGGTAAAGCTAAAGGAACAATCGCAATGGAATTAGCTGTTTGTGCCTCTTCGTTTTCTTCTGAAGTATGTTTAACATTGCTAGTTTTAGCTTGCAGCATATGAAACCCAACAATAAAAATAAGAAACCCTCCAGCTACTCTAAAAGAAGCAATACTAATGCCAAAAGCTGATAAAATTGATTCTCCTATGAAACAAGATACAATTAAAATGATCGCAAAAGCAATAGAAGCAGTTCTGATGGTTTGTTGTCTTTGTTTTTTGCTTCTGTTAGCCGTTAAACCGATATAAATGGGTAAATTGCCAATGGGATTAGAAACAGCGAATAAGGCAACAAAGCCATTGATATAGTCAGAAAAATTCATAAATTTTTACTCCTAATAAAATGGGATTGTGAAAAAAAAGTAAATTTTAAATACTTGTTGATAAAACTTTAATCTTCAAGATACTATAGCAGTACAAAGAAAGATTAGGACATTATGGTAAGGTGGGCATTGCCCACCCTACAAGTTTTTGCAATTTCATAAACGTACTAACCATAATGCGTAGTGCTATATCAGAATAGTCATATTTTAGCCAAAAAGCAATGTCAATCAGAAGTAGTAGAAGTAATTATAAATTGGCGCATTCGCGCATTCTATATTCTGATTGACATTGCTTTTTGGCTAAAATATGACTATTCTGATATAGCACTACGCATTATGGTTAGTACGTTTATGAAATTGCAAAAACTTGTAGGGTGGGCAATGCCCACCTTACCA
>JASJEA010000188.1 GCA_030064935.1 Crocosphaera sp.
ATCTCCTTTGGTTGAAACACAAAGGAATCAAGCGCGGATGTTGTGAAGGTGGTTAAAACCGCACCTTCACAACGCTTACGATATAATTTATTTAAGACGAGGTTGCCGTTTATGGTTGGGTCGGGCATTCATACCCAAGTGATCAACGTTAGGGAATTCTGCCCAACATTTGACTAGACCGCTTCGAGGTCTTTTTCGCCAGTGCGAATACGAATGATTTGCTCCACAGGAGAGACGAAAATTTTACCGTCTCCAATTTCTCCTGTACGAGCAGCCGCAATCAACTTTTCGGTGACCATATCAACCTGATGATCTTCAACAACAATTTCCACTTTTAATTTTTGGAGAAATTCTACGGTATATTCAGAACCGCGATACCTTTCGGTTTGTCCTTTTTGCCGTCCAAACCCTCTAACTTCTGAAACTGTCATCCCAACAATTCCCGCATTGACTAAAGCGATCTTAACTTCGTCTAATTTAAAGGGTCGGATAATCGCTTCTACTTTTTTCAAATTCGTAACTCCTCGTAAATTATTAGGTTTATTCGTTGTCTATTTTGACACTCTCATCCGTTGGCTCTTTGATTTTAGCATAAGCCTTGATTCCGAGGACACTAAGCTCAGTGTTAGTGTTGTGTCGCTATTTTGCTAAACTTTCAAGCACTTACCTTAATAAATGGCAATAGGATTACCAGGAGAACCTGTTGCACCTTTCATTTTTAAGGGGGCAAAAATAAACATAAATTCATAGACTTTATTCTTCACCAATCCGCTCACATCTAGATTTTCAATGTTCGTAATACCATGCTTAACCATCCATTCAATATGACAATCAAAAGGACGGTTGGGATCTTCTCCAGGAATGGCCTCAGTTCCCCAAGTATCTGATCCTACCATAGCGATTTTTTGCTGAGATAAATAACGACAAGCGGTCAGACCAGGACCGGGCTCTCCTGCGTTAAATAACTGTCGTTTTTTCGCTTTTTCTTCCTCACTTAAACTATCCCAATCTTGGCCCCAATAGTTACCGTGTCCTGTATAAAATAAAACTACATCCCCCTGTTTAATGGGCGCAATTTTTTGTTTTTTTATCGCTCCTTTAATATCATCAACTGTAATGATTCCAGGCTCATTTTTACTCTTTCCTGTAGGAATTGGTAGCCGCTCAACCCCTTTATAACTAGCAATATCTAATAAAACTCCTCTGGTCACATAACCTCGTTCACCTATTTTTTCAACCCCTAATTTATTTAACCCGTAGGCTGTACCAATCTCCTCCAAAAAATGACCGTTATAAAAATAATTTCCTTGAGATGTATTCACCCCAATATGACCTAAACCATCGAATTGTGTACCAGTTTGTCCCAATTCTCCGATCACATATTCATCATTATAAACAATACTATTATTCCCTATCGGTCCTCCAGTGGGTAAACCAGGAATGATTAGTTTCCAAGTGCGTTCACCAAACAGAGGCATCTCACTTTGATAAACTTTTCCCAAGGTAATAATTTTACCTTTTTTAACTAATTTAATAGCTTCTAAAACTTTTTTATCCGTAATCCAATTGACAGATCCTATTTGATCATTTTTACCAAATACAGAGGGATACCAACCCTGTTTTAAAGGAGTTTCATCAGCCATCGTTGATGATAAAAATGAGAAACTTAACAATAGTATGATAACTGAGAAAATTATAAAGTTCTTAAACCCATTTTTTAGTATTTTCATGATTAAGTATTGTTGCTATGATTGGAGTTAATAGTAGTTTTCATATCAATAGACTAAAGGTGAAAAGAAAAACTTTACCCCACACTCAATTTAAAACTTCTGTAAGTGCTGTTTGTAAATCATAAATATGTTCCAAAAACCAATAAAAAAGAGGTAAGTTCATGATAACCTACCTCTCATTTTTGTCTTGATTTGTTATCAAAACTTAAAGATACTTTTCCAAAGTAGAAGCCAAAGTTGTCTTAGGAACAGCCCCCACGACCATATCGACTCGTTGACCTCCCTTAAAAATCATCAGAGTAGGAATACTCCGAATACCGTATTGACTTGCAGTATTAGGATTTTCATCCGTGTTGAGCTTGAAAACCTTAATCTTACCTTCGTATTGTTGGGCTATTTCGTCAACGACGGGAGCTACCATACGGCAAGGTCCACACCAAGGAGCCCAAAAATCAACCAGAACGGGGAGTTCGCTCTCTAAAACTTCGTCTTTAAACTTGTCATCTGTAACTTGAGGTGTTGACATACTAAGAATTCCTTTGATTGCTGAGGTTTCTCTAGAATACTCTAGAATTCTACCATAGTGATGTTTTGCGTGAAGTTCTCCCCATAGCCAATCACAGATTATGCTTAGGGTTACATAAGCTTATGATAGAACATTCGACAGAATTTTATAAATTATTTAGGTTTTCACTGTTTTTGGTTCCATAAGAAACCGCTCGAACAATGTCCGAGCGGAGTGTGGTGTGAGGAGTGAACGGAAACGTTTGTCTCCGCTATCTCTATTGTAAGGGAGAATTTCCATTTTGATACACTAAATCTGTCATAAGTGAAAATTTTTTTTTTGCTTAATATGTTACCCTAGGTAGTTATACATAAAGCAATTACTGTCAATAAAATCGATATAGTTGAGATATGTTACTTTTTTTGTGAATCCTTTATGACCACTTCTATTAATTTTCTCTCGCAACTCAACCCCTCACAACGTATTGCTGTTGAACACTTTTGTGGACCTTTATTGGTGGTGGCTGGAGCCGGTTCAGGAAAAACCCGTGCCCTTACTTATAGAATTGCACATCTTATTACCCATTATCAAGTTGATCCTGAGTCTATTTTGGCGGTTACCTTTACCAATAAAGCCGCGCGGGAGATGAAAGATCGACTGGAGCGATTATTTGCCCAAGAAATGGCTTTAAAAAATCATGGCCAACCCTTTAATTCTCTACCAGAGTACGACCAAAAAAAGTTACTTTCTCAAGTTTATAAAAAAATAACTAAGAAATTGTGGATTGGTACATTTCATAGTTTATGTGCAAGAATTCTTCGCTACGATATTAACAAATATCAAGATGAGAAAAAACGACAATGGGAGCGTAATTTTTCTATTTTCGATGAATCAGATGCGCAGAGTTTGGTTAAAAATATTGTTCTCAAACAATTCAATTTAGATGACAAAAAGTTCAATCCTCGAAACGTTCGTTATACTATTAGCAATGCTAAAAATTTAGGATTTTCTCCTGATGATTATTTAAAAGAAAATTCCTATGCAAAAGGTCGTATAATTGGTGAAGTTTACAACGAATATCAAAATCAATTAGTTGCTAATAATGCACTAGATTTTGATGACTTAATTTTGATTCCTGTGCGTTTATTTCAACAAAATGAATCCATTCTTGGCTATTGGCATTCTCAATTTAAACATATTTTAGTCGATGAATATCAAGATACCAATCGTATTCAATATGATTTAATTCAACTCCTAACCACCAATGGAGAAATGAAAAAGAGTGAATGGAATTGGCAGAATCGTTCTATTTTTGTCGTTGGAGATGCCGATCAATCAATTTATAGTTTTCGTATGGCAGACTTTACGATTTTGCTCAATTTTCAAGCGGATTTTGGGGATGGTTTGCCAGATGAAGATACGAGAACAATGGTGAAGTTAGAAGAAAATTATCGCTCTACAGAAACCATATTACAAGCAGCCAATCAACTCATTGAAAATAATAGTCAACGCATTGATAAAATTCTTCGACCAACCAGAGGAGAAGGGGAAGAAATATACTGTTATAAAGCTGATGATGAAAGAATAGAAGCAGATTTTGTGATTAGTAAAATTCAAGAATTAGTAGAAAAAAACCCAGAATTAAACTGGGGAAATTTTGCCTTATTGTATCGGGTTAATGCTCAATCTCGTCCCTTTGAAGATAACTTAATTCGTAATAATATTCCCTATACCATTGTAGGTGGATTTAAGTTTTATGATCGTCAAGAAATCAAAGATTCATTGGCATATTTACGCTTAATTGTCAATCCTTTTGATACCGTTAGTTTACTGAGAGTTATTAATTCTCCTCGCCGAGGAATTGGCAAAACATCTATTGATTCTCTACTCAAAGCAGCACAAGAATTAGAAATACCTTTATGGGAAATTATTAGTGATGAAACCTCAGTAAAAACCTTAGCAGGAAGAGCAGCAAAATCTGTCAATAAGTTTGCAACCATGATTAAAGAAATACAAGAAAAATTGACCGAACTGTCAGCAACTGAAATATTTGATCAGATCATGGAACTCTCAGGCTATGTCGATGATTTAAAACAAAAAGGAACAGAAGAAGCCGATAATAGATTAGAAAATATTTATGAGTTGTACAGTGCGATCGCTCAATATCAAGAAGAAAATGAAGACACCAGTTTACAAGGCTATTTAACTAATGCCTCCCTCGCTTCAGATTTAGATAACCTGCAAGAAGAACCAGAAAAGGTATCTTTAATGACCTTGCATTCTGCTAAAGGTTTAGAATTTCCTATTGTATTTTTAGTTGGTTTAGAACAAGGAACATTACCCCATGTTCGCAGTTTAAACGATCCTTTATCCCTAGAAGAAGAACGACGACTCTGTTATGTGGGAATTACAAGGGCCCAAGAACAATTATTTATAACACACGCTAGAGAACGCTTTGTTTGGGGTTCAAAAGAAATGAAAACTGCTTCACAGTTTTTACAAGAAATTCCCCCAGATTTGCTCAACAGTAATATTCGTTCAACAGTGAGAAAAGTTCCCTATAAAAAAATAGCCAAGACTAAAACAAAGACAAACTGGGCTGTCGGTGATCGGGTTATTCATCATAGTTTTGGAGAAGGGGAAATTACTCATATATTAGGGTCAGGAAATACACCCAACTTAGCCGTCAAATTTACAGGGTTAGGACGTAAAATTGTTGATCCTAGAACTAACTCCCTGACCAAACTTGATTAACCCTGATCAGTTTTGTTGCTAGAATTAAAGAGCAATCACCTTAACATTCCTGAGAGTCATAACCTTGTCTTCTTCACAAGAGTCTCCACAACTTCCAACAACAGCTATTACAGCCAACAACACCCTCAAAGCAACCACAGAAAGGTGGTTTGAATATTCTGTGAGGGTACAACCCCATCATACAGACTATGCAGGGATCGTTTGGCATGGGACTTATCTAACTTGGATGGAAACTGCTAGAGTAGAATATTTACGATCAATCGGCATTGATTTTGCGGATTTGATTAGATTAGGATGCGATATTTATGTGGTTGACTTATCTCTGCATTATCATAGGGGACTCCAGTTAGGAGAGATTGCTATTGTCAAAACTCGTATGACAGAAATGACAGGCGTTCAAATGTACTGTGATTATCGCATCGAATCAAGCGATCGCCAACAAGTTTATGTAACGGGAAAAGTGACTTTAGTGGCAGTGGATCTCGAAAAAGGTAAAATTATGCGTCAACTTCCCCCTGCGGTGCAAGATGCTTTCATTAAAATGCTCGAATAACGATTAAAGCTTTGTTGACAAGATGTTTGCAAACGACAGGATTGGATTGCCTCCATAATAGGAACCATAAAATTGCTGTATTTGTCAAATAAAAATGAAAAAATCACTTGTTTTTATCTCACACATTACACAGATAGCAGAAATTGCAGTCGAAGTTCAGACATTAATTGAACAGCATTTCTTAAACATGATAGAGGTCTTTGTTTCTTCTGACAGCAATAGCATTAAACATTATGAAGTCTATTAGTGCGATCGCTGATTTAAAATAATCTTTGTAAAGTGGATAGCAGTTGATTCATTTGATGCTTATGATTTTGACGTATCCATTATGCAGATTTTAATCCTGTAATATATAATAATACAGTAACGTGAATTGAGGAACAGTTAACCGTGCCAAATTGCCCATACTGTGACACATTAATTAATGAACAATCTAACTTCTGCTTTAATTGTGGCAAGCCTGTCAAAGGCTCTCAATCTAATAATACCGTTATGAATACTTTTTCATTGGAAGAAGAACAGACAGAGAATAGTTACTCAAGAAAAGTGGATTTTTCTTTTAGTAATGAGGCAATTGATAAAGTTGCTTCCGTTTTTAATGATTATATTCCTCTAAAGTCAAATCATAGTTCAAAATCTGTTCAACCTGCTCAAAAACTTAACTTACCCCTGTTTGAAACATCAACAGAAAATAGCAATACAGATACAGTTAAAAAAGAAGATGGTGAAGTTGTCGAAACTACAACAAACAATATTTCAGATAATGAATTAGTATCAGAGTATTTTGAGGAAGATGAACAAGGTGTTTTGATTTCAAAACAACCTGATTACAAAGGAAAAAATAAGAAAGCGCAACAAGAAAGATTTATTTTACTTTATGTTTGGGCTTACAATACTTATTATCAAAAACCCGTACCACATACTAAACATCTCAATAAGGCAGCACGCACAAACAACATATATAGTAATAATATATCAACATATATAAAAGATATTTCACAACGTTATTGTATTAATTCTGATGGTACATTTAAGCTTAATCCTAATGGGCATAAACAAGCCCAAAAAATTAGATTAGAAATACAAGATTCAGGTTTAAAAGGAGTGGAGTATTGGAGTTCTACAAAAAAGCATTCCAGAAAAAGTTCTCGAATAACAGAAGAAGAAGGTGAAAAAATTAATCAATGGGTTGATATGGAATCTAAACTTGAGAACTTTGATATCAGAAAACTCACTAATAAAGGCCATATAGCTATTTTTGCTTTATACGATCTTACTAAAGAACTCAAGGTTGAAAATGCAGCCAAGCCGGCATTGGCTTATCAATATCTCAAAAAAAGACATGAAACAGTTTCCATAAGTCAAAAAAGTTTTAGTGACGCATTATGTTCCAAAGGTAATAAAAAATACTTTCAAAAAACCCCTGAAGGTTTGTATTATCTTACAGAAGAAGCTGAAAAAATTGCCCAAAATTGGATTTCTGAAACTTAATTGCAGATTAAAATTATCAAATATGAGTATTCAAAGATATCAACTTGAATCTGCTTTATCTACATCTATTCCACAAGAAATACTTACGTCACTTCTTGATGAATATCAATACATAAAACAACAGTTCTTTTTAAGAAAATTTCAGCCAGCAGAGTTAAATGCTGCACGTTTTAGTGAATGTATTTTACGTTTACTTGAATATGTAGATCAAGGTAATTATACACAATTCAAAGATAACCTAAAAAATACTGAAAATATTATCAATAAGGTGAATAATAATACTCAATTACCAGAGGGCATTCGTTTTTATATTCCTCAACTTATAAGAATTATCCTTAGAATTAGAAATAAAAGAGATGTAGCTCACGTTGGTGGGGAGGTTAGTCCTAATTACTCTGATTCTTTGTTAGTCTCTAATTGTGTGGACTGGATTTTAATCGAACTAATACGTAATTACCACGTAAATAGTATTGATGAAGCAAGAAAAATTGTTGAAAGTATTAATGAAACTAAAATACCCATCATAGTAGAAGTTGATGGTTTTATACGCATTCAAAATACAAAATTAAAAGTAGATCAAAAGACTTTAGTTATTCTTTACCACAAACAACCTAATAAAGTTAAGGATACAGATTTAATAGCATGGCTCAGATATAATAATGGAAGTAGATACAGAGCAAAAATTTTGAAATCATTAGACAATCAAGCCTTGATCGATTACGAACATCGTTTTTGTACAATTCTTCCTAAAGGTATTATTTACGTTGAGAGAAATATTGAGCTTGACTTAATAATATAGTATGATTACTATAATCACCTATCTCATAGTGTGATCGCTAATTTGTTTGATAGAGTAAGGGTTTTCTAGATTATTAACTCAAAATGTCAGTTAAGTTCAAAATAAATCCAGGTAACAAATTTTCTCCTGATAAAGTTGCAGGATTATTGAGAATTTCTACTGGTTTTTTGTATCTATAGATTTCCACTGTTTTTGTAGCTGGAGAGATTAACCAAGCCATTTGAACTTCATTATCTAAATATTCGAGCATCTTTGTTTGTAAATCAGAATATCTTTGATTTTCCATATCACTTGGACTCACTAATTCTATGACAAAATCAGGAGAAATGGGAGGAAAACCATCTTGTTGAGCTTTCGTTAATTGATGCCATCGATCTAACTTAATCCAACTAACATCAGGGCTTCTTCTCGCACCATTGGGTAAGATAAAGACGGTTGAAGAATCAAAAGCTTGTCCTAATTTAGTTTGACGATTCCAAATCCCTAAATCTAAATATAGGTTAAAGTTTTTACCTCCTGCGGTACCACCAGTAGGACTCATAATGATTAATTCTCCATCTTTAGTTAACTCCATTCGTACAATTTGATCAACCTGGGCAAGTTGATCAAATTGTTCTGGAGTTAGTTTAAATCCTTGAGGAATACTGATGGTTTCCATCGTTTTTATAGGAACTAATGTTTTCAAAGACAAACCCTATACAAAACATTCACAATCAATTCTGAATCGCAATTTTACCAGGGTTCATTAATCCATAGGGATCGACTTCTTTCTTGAAATCTAACTGTAAAGAATCGCTGGTTTTACGGCCACCTTGTTCTAATATATAGGTGTGAGGGTTAGCGATACCGGCACCATTTTCTTCATGATAACGAATAATTTCATTGACCCTTTCTTCTGTCGTAAAATGGAACAACTGTAATCCCCCAGGAATTACTTTACCCTGGAATTTAAGAAATTCTAAATGAATCATCACTTCATCGCCAAAATGATGATAGAAATGTTCCACATTATCTACAGTAAAGTAAAAGGTTTGTAAATAAGTAATCGTGGGATCAATACTGCGAGCGTGGAGGGTGGTATGATTCCAGGTAAATTCTAATAAACTAATTCCTTTACTCGCTTCTTCTGCATTTTTCAGATAAGTAACATTGCCATTGTATTCATTAACCAACTCATGAAATGCCTCTAAATCATATTCCGAAACCATCAATAGAGCAGCGTGTTTATGCTCAGGTAAATCGTCGTGTAAATGATGAAAATAACGACAGATAGAAGCATCATGAATGCTAATTAATTTTTTAGCAATACCATCACTATTCCCTAACTTTTGACCAAACCTTGCAGCTTGCATAAACTCATCAAAAACGACAATAATTTCAGCCCAAGGATAAGCAGGAGCTAAAGGTATTTCTAGCTGTGTAATAATACCATTGGTTCCATAAGCATGATTGACTTTTTGTACCTCATCTCCTCGTAATTCAATGACACGAGGTTCATCTTCCAAGGTAACAATGCGTAATGCAAGAAGATTACCACGATCCCGTAATTGCCCATAATTGACTGAGCCCATGCCTACACTACCCCCGCCAATAAACCCGCCAATGGTTGCAATACGGTAGGTAGAAGGGGCCATACGCAACTCCCAACCGATTTGTCTAGCTTGTTTATCAAAAGCAGCCATTTTCACCCCAGGTTCGACAGAAGCGACTCCTGGTTTTAACCAAAGAATTTGCTGCATTTTGGTCATATCGACAATTACACCCCCTTGCAAGGGAATACATTGACCATAATTACCGGTTCCGGCACCTCTGACTGTTAAGGGTACTTTGTATTTAACGCAGGTTTGAGCAATTTGTAGGACCTCTTCTTCTGTGCTAGGACGAACAACGATCTCTCCACGTTTATCTTTCAGTTTTTCGTGTAAAATTGGACTAAAATGATAATAATCAAGGGATAACTTAGTTATTTGATGAGTATCTGTAATAATTTCCAGATGGGATAAGGCTTGTTTAACTTTATCGATGGCTTGACTCATGATTATTTATAAAGTTGATGGGGTATTAGAATATATATTCTTAATCTAGCAAATAACTGACAATGATTAACGACCGAATTGAACTACCCCAACGCAAGGCGATGGGGATTCTTTACACGATAAAGTATCGTCTTGGAGCGTCCAAAAGCCCCTCTAATACCTCCCTCTTTTCAAAGAGATTGGCTTTACTTTTACGTCCAATGTTAGCAGAACCATTAATATC
>JASJEA010000048.1 GCA_030064935.1 Crocosphaera sp.
AATAAAGTATTGTTGGTTTATTTCTTAGTTCTTTTGTTTCTAAAGTATTTTTAATAAAGGTTCTAACTTTCTTTTTGCCTTCCTTATCATTTTTCCAACTCTCAGCATCATTAATTTTAGTTAATACTTCACGATACGGCATCCATTTACCACCAGGAAAAATTGCTTCTATTTGTTGCGAATCAGAACGCATTCTCAGCATTACAGGTAAAATTAAAGATTGATTATTAATTGTAGTTTCACCTGTTTTATTTACCAGCCATAATGCTACTTCATTAATCGAAATATTAGAATCTACGTTACTTAATTTAATATTACAAGGTGCAATTATGACTCCTAACTGTCGCAACAATTCTATGAAGCTAGTAATTGCTTTGTGTTTGTAGCTTGTCCTTTGTGGGGTTATAAACTTGCTGACAAAACCTAACTTGGCAAATCCTAATTTAATAGCATTTTTGGGATCGCACCAAGGAGTATATTTTTTATTAGTAAATTTAAAATACTGTTCCCCTTCGAGTTCAACCCATACTGCTGTATGTTCGACAATATTATCTTTATTAGATTCAACTATTTCGTTAATTTCGTTAATTCTTTGTTCGATAACTTGAGTTAGTTTTTCTCTATTCGGCTTCTTATTATCATCAAATTTTAATCTATCTGCAATTACTCCCATTTTTTGAGTTTTAATATTGATAGTTAATCCTTCATCAAAAGAATAACTACCATTTTCTAGTTGCTGTATACCTAAACAATATTGAATAGCTTTGAGACGATCTGTCAAATTATAGTCTTTAAAATGCCATAGCCAAAGAGTTAAATTCTTAATACCAGAATCAACAATAGCGGTTCTTAATTCTGCTTGCCATTGTTTTTGTTTCTTTTTAAACTCTTCTGATTCTGCTGTAAATTCATTTTTTCTATCTTCCTCTGATTTAGATGTTAGTGCTTCTAAATCCTTCTTTTGTTCTTCAATTAGTTGTTGCTTTCTACATTTATATTCTTCCTCTGATTCTCTTTTGTTCTGCTTGCATTTTTTTAATTTAGTTTCTTGTGTTTTAATAAATCTTTTCTTTCTAGCTTCAAATTGTTTATCTGTTTCAGGTTTTTTCTGAACTACTGGTTCATCAAAACTTTTGTCAGGTTTAGCTAATTTAAAATATTGTTGAGACTGTTTCTGTTCCTTAGCACTATATTCCACTCGCTGATAGAATATTGTTTTAAAATGGTTTTTAACAAAGTCAATATTGTTTATTTGCTTGTATAATTCTTTAACATTTAAAGTTGGTAATCCTTTTCCAACCTGATGCTGTGGTGTCATTCCTTCTTTAAAAGCAACACCAATTGATTCTTGAGAATTGCTTTGTAAATAATTAATGGGATTAGATAATATATCTTGTGGTGTAGTAGATAATATATTTAATTCTGATAAAAGTTGAGTGATTCTATTTTTATTTTTCCAATTAGGTATCCATTGATTTTTAGCATTAACTGTTTGCTTATACATCTTCATAGGATAGGAAACAAAACATTTACTAAAATTATTGGGATTAACAGCCTTACCCCATTGTAAATCTGCCAAGATATAAGCATTACTTGAATGGTTATGAGACAGTTGAGAATTAGGCAAACTCAACCATCTTCTGATACTAGGTTTGATATGTATTTCGGGATAGGGTTGATAGGGTACGGTTTCGACTTTAATTGTCAAAACAATTGAATAATAATAGATTTCTTCTCCTATTGTTGCTTTAATTGGATTCCAAGATATTAATTCTATAGGTTGATATTTAGATGAGGTGGTGCGATAGAATTTTAACCGTTGATAGTCAACTTTAAAAGTACGTTCTGGTTTAGTTAATTCCGCAGCCATAATATAAGGAAGCAAAATAAAATCATTGTTAGCTAAATTTGCTGTACCATTTGGATGAGTATTAAAATTATTGTTATAGGATACTGTTTTTGGCAACCAAACTAAGTTATCTTCAGAAAAAAAGCTTTTAGCCTTTTCTCTTTCCTCAGCAGTAATACCTTCCTTTTTTTTACTTGTAGGTATGTCAGGAAATTCTAATTCAATCCAGGAATTTATAATTGCTCTAATAGATATTCTATCTATAGGTTGAGGACTATAGACTAGGTAAATTTCTGAATAGGATGATAATTGATTAATATGAATTAAGCCAGAAAGCAATCTCAATGCTTGATAAAGAGACTTAAAAGGAATAGTTGTTTTGTCTACCGATTGTTGGTTACGATGTGCAGTTAATAGTTTGAGATACTGTATTGCTTCTTCAGAGTTATTAACTTGTAGTCCATAATAAGTTTGTGATTGTAAGTCAGCTTTTAATTTTAAAGCTAAAGCCGAAATTGTTTGATAAACCATAAAAATTATTCCTCGAAATTAAATATTTACTGTAGGTAAACCCGACACCCCTTTTGTTGCAATGATCGCTTTATAGAAAGGCTTGTACAAACGCTGTACAATTAATTTTTCCTGCTGCGGTATATCGGAATTATCCTGAAAATAGGGGTGCAGTAAATGAGCAATTCCTACTAAAGTGCTAGTTGCTATCGTATCGGATTCATCCCCATTTTTAGCCGTATTAGGCGCAAATTTGGCATCACACCAAAAAACTTCAGCATTAGCATTCCCCCTAATTAAACGACCAATTACTTGCCACAAACAAACAATAATATCCCAATAAACAGCGTTGCGATCGTTATGTTGTTCGTCTTGGGGTAAAGTTCTCAATCTAATCGAAAGCTGTAACCAATGTCGCCATTTAGCATAAGCATCTCTACGAAAGTTATCGCCCAATTCTTCTAAAGTTTCACCACTAGCCTTTTTATAATTATCGATCGCCCAACGATTTATAGAATGAATAGCATAAGAAAGATCGTCGGGGCTAGGATGGGGTAAAACTAAAAAGTATGCTGCACCAATCGCTGCTTTTCCATCAACATTAACAATATTATGCCCCCTTTCAATAGATTTTAATGGTGCAATCAATATTTCTTCTTTCCCCGTAGCAAACTCTTTTGATTGTCCCCTTTGTAATGATTTATCTTTATTATTTTCCCATTCATTAAGATTCTCGTCGTCGCGAGATAAAGGAATAGTGCGATCGCCCCAACCTAAATTTTCCAGATGTTTGTAAACTGTATTTACTTGCAAATAACTGTTTACCAAAATTAAAATTTTCCTACCATTTAATTGCTGTAACTTTTCTTCAAAATAATTTTCTTCTACTAACTTACTAACAATTTTTTTTAGATTATAATCTTTTTTATCTCCCGTACCAGAAACCGATATTGGTTTTTGTTGTTCGTCATAAAAAGGTAAGAATTCTGAATCTATTTTTATCTCTTTTTCTCTTCTTGGAGCGATTATTCCCGATACAGGAACATCAACATGAAAAGCGGAAGATTCACCCGCCCAACTTGTCCCCGACATCATTAATAAATTAGGGGGTTTAAAATTATCTCCCTGAAACAAATTAGCAAAATTAGTAAACAGCCAACGCCCTACCCCAGTACAACGAAATACCTGCAAACTTCCTAATGGTTCTTTGTATGGTTTAAGATATTGAAATGCTAACTGATTCCCCATTGGCATATTAGGAATAAAAGGATTAAAGTCTAGGGGTGGAAATTCAAACCACATCGAATCGGACATATTTAAGTTAAGTATTCCTCTAACAAATTGCCATCTGCTAGTAACTAAATCGAGATTTCTTTGTAGAGTGCAAACAAGTAAAGCAAATTCCAGCGTTGCTATAACTTTATTTTTTTCTTCTTTTGATAATTGAATGGTTGCTGCTTCATTAATCCAGCGTCTAATAGCTAACTTTTTCTTTTTCTTATTGGCTATTAAACTTAATTGTAATAATAATTGTTTATCTCTTCGATCTAATTCTTCAGCTTTTATATCAGGTTCTAGCTTACTACTAATATAATGCTGAAAAACATTTTGCATTAACCATTGGCGATTCTTTATTTCTTCTGGCTGCGGTTCTTGTTTATTACTTACTGTCAGTAATGTTGCTACCTCATTTAATAGCAACCAATCTGTAAAATATCTTTTATAGCTACGCCACTTACCCAAATTAATTCTATTTTCTTCTGTTAATAACCCATAAATAGTATCGGCTATCTGACGAGCTTCTTGTAAAGCGTCCCACCAATCAGCAATAAAATCTTTATGTAATAATTTAGATTGGGTATATTTTAATTGAGTTTCAACTAAGTCATGTAATTCATCTATCCAAGCATCTCTAGCCGGACGACGTAAAGTTTGATTAGGACTAAATGCAGTATCTAAATAAGCTTGATGTTGGTCAACTTCATCGATAATTACTAAATCGCTACGCCTCGCCATCAATTCAAAATAAATAATATTTTCTCTATTAATAGTTCGAGGTACTTTGGAATAAATTAAACTTCCAGGGGTAGCAATCCAAATTGAAGCTTGAACTAAATCTCTTTCTTTCTGATGGGAAGGACAAACACCATAAGCAGAACAATATTTATTACTGGTAAATTCTTTATCTTCTTCTGATTCGATTGCTTCTAAACTAAAGCAAGGTTGTTTGCCAATTTCAAAAGCTCTTTCTAATCTCGGAGTAATATCAGGAGTCAGCAAACAAGCACTACTTAAATATTTAAACCCAGGATGATTTTGATTATAAGGTGTGTCTGGATTAGCATTATAAACAGCCTTATGTAACCGACTTAAATGACTAGCTTTATTGGAATTCCCTAAAATTGGTGCAACATCATTAATATTAATTTCTGTAAAAGTTTTAATCAGATCGAATATTTGCAAGACATCGGCAACAATTAAAGTTACTTTTAATCCTTGGCGATAAGCGTACACTGTTAATATTTTCATCAACACTGATTTACCAGTAGAAGGAATACCTCCCAAGTGCCTAACCCCATCTAATCTTAAATAATCTGCTTCTACCAGTTCTTCAGCATCATTGAATACTTCTAATTTCATGCGCTCGAAACAGCTTACCCAAATCGGATTTAAACCTTTTGCTATTAACTGTTCGTCCATCCATTCTGCTGTAGAATATAAGTCTCTCCAAGGTATTTCTAATGCTTCTGTTGCATAATTATTATCTAAATTATGGCTAGGAGGAAGGGGCCGATTAGCTAAATATGAAGTAATAGTGACAGTATCCATACGCTTTTCTACTTCACATTTATATTGTCCTTCAGTTGCCCAAGGTACTTCTTTTCGTTGAGATAATGCTAGTGGGTTAGTTAAAGTTCTTTCGTAAACTTCAAAGCGATTATTAGCAACAGTAATATTAGTTTGTCTCTCAAAAGTACCTAATTCTGTTATTTCATAACCTCTAGTTTCCTCTGGATATTCTTGATATCTATCTAAAGCCTCAGACCATAGTTTAGGTGAAGCATATTGTACCAATAAATGACGGGCAATACTTAACATTTTTCTTTGTTCTTGCGTCCAGTTTTGGCTTTCTCCAAACGAATAATCGTATCCAGTTAATAACACCCACAAACTTACAGCAGTTGTATTGGGAAGAAGAGTCTTCAATAAATAAAGCCCTAAGTCTACATTTAACAATCCAGCATCTAAATCATAGTCTTTAAATGATTTTTGCCATGCGGTGATATCTCTCATTATTTTTTACTCCATTTTCTTTTTACTTTCTGCATAAATGCACCTTCAAACATGACCTGATATTTTTTGAGAGGAACAGTACAATAACTTCTGAATTCTTGTATATATTCCTTACCGTAGTGTTTTATTTCGTCGGGAAATATGAAAAAACATTCATTATAAGGTTGTTCTTTCCAACGTGGAATGGGTTTATCTACTTTCTTAGCTAAGTTATATGCTGACTCCCAAAACTTAAGATCGATCGCCCAAATTGTATCATCAGGAAAAACTAAATGTATATCGTATATATCTAGGTTAGGAAAAAGAATTACCTCTTTTAAATCTAATTTTTTTAGCTTATTAAATAGCCTTACTTCTGGTTTACCAGGGCGGTGCATAAAATAGCGTAAATCCTGTTTTAACCACCTAACTTCGCTACCATTCGCATCAAAAGAAATTGGTTTTTTCTTATATTGCAAACAGTGACGATTTTCACATCGCAAATCACCGTCGCTTCTTGATTCAGTCGCTAATGGGGGAAACCCCCAAGACCGCGCTGAATCGCTTTTTAAATACATCAAACCGCCACAATGACCGCAACAATAGAAATTATCATCTTTTTTGTAAGATTCTGGTGCTAGTTCATAACAATCTTGCAATAATTCTTTTAATGATGAAAACTCTAAAATAGCGGTTCTATCTAGTTCCCTTTTAGTAACTACAGGATGTTCGATAATATATTGTCTAAACTTAGTATATAAATCGTGATCGCAAAAAGATTTTAATCTTAGCTTTTCAACTACTTTTCTCTGGAAGTTACCGTATTCTTCTAAATATTCCTCTGCGGTTTCAACACAAAAATTACTCGGCTTCTGTTCTTCCACTAAAGATTTACTATGCCAATCTTCAGGACAATTAATATCCAAATCCCAATCTTGCAAAGGCTGTTTCGCCCAACGATTAAGAAAATCTGGAACTCCCTGTAGAGGCTCTATTCCTGTTAACAAACAATTGATGATTAGTTTATCTACAGCTAACTGTAAATTAGCTGGGTACTGAGATAATTTTTGCCTGCTTATATTTTGATGATACTGACATATTCCCTTGGCAATTCTTTGGACTATTTCCTCATTCACTAAATATTTCTCCCCATCATTTTGAGTATCCTGTCTATTTACTGAATTAAGGTCATATCTTCTATGTCCTGCGGCCGTCCTTATTGCATTAATCTTTCCAGCCTTTTCCCAGCGTCGCAAAGTATCGACGCTAACCCCAAGATTTTGTGCTGCTTCTTTTGGACTAACAAACTCAGAAATGACTTTTTCCTCAATGCTGTTTCAAGAATAACTTTTTTTGCCTAGATTTGTCTAGATATTTTATGAATTTTCAAAAAAATTTTAAGTATGGCGATCGCTATAGTGTCACATAAATCTCATGCGATCGGATCATTGTATCTGTCTAAACAATTTGCTGACATATCCTCGTCGGTGTAAAGTGCTGCTGACATAGCTAAAATTAACTTAAGGAGGCTTTCACGGCAGGATGAACCAAATCATCAGGAACTTGATTACGCTCGATATACTCGTTAATTTCTGTCTGATGATCCAAATAAAAACTTAGAGCATCAAACACTTGCGCCAAAGTAAGATGAGGTAAATGATGCAAAATCTCTTCTGGCATTATGCCCAAACGCCACAAACCAACAATAGCACGCACAGATGTGCGAGTATCTTTAATAATTGGTTCTCCGCTTAAAATCTCAGGATTTCTAGCTACATAACGAGATAAGACTATGGCAGACATAGAAGTTATTTATCGAGCTAATTCACTGTTGTATTCAGTTTATCAGCTTAGTTATGGCGATCGCTAATTGTTTAAATGTTGTTTTTTCTTCTTTTTAAAGCAGACCAGATACAATAAAATGAAGTGTAATATTGTCTAATTACATACAAAATCGACTAATAAACTTCATCATGATTACCAATATCAATAAAAACAACGTTTCCCTCATCTGTAAAGTAAAATATAACTCGTTGATCATACTCTATGCTAAAGCTCCATAAGTCTTTCAGTTTTCCCGATAACTTATGAGTTCTCAGGCTTGGCTCGAAAGGATTATTAGTAAATACCTCTAGTTTTGCCCAAAATCTAGATTCTAATTCTGTATTGCCTTTAATTCTTTTTTTAAATGTTCGCCGAAAAGATGAACTAAAGCTAACTTTAATCATTAATCTTCTATTAATTGTTTTAATTCGTCAATATTTGAAGAAAAGTTTAATTCCCCCTGTTGCTCTTCGCTGATACTTTTTCGATAATTGTTATATATTTCTTCTCTTCGCTCTTCACGCAGATACTGAGTTAACAAAGCTTGGATTTCCTGCTTTTCTTCCAGTGAAAGGTTTTTAATTGTTTCTACTACATCACTAAAGCTCATAATTTGCTTGTTACATCTTTGATTTTGTTAGATTATAGCTTGTTATGGTATTTCATGATTTAGTTATTTTGCCAAAGGGCGATCATAAGCAATACAAGCTTTTAAATCTTCTCATATCAGATCCGGAAAATCATCCAGAATTTCTGTTTCTAGATCAGATACAATATGGTTAGTATTCGACAAAAAATTAATTAATAGAATTCTTGAATAATTATTAGGATAAAAGTTGTTATAATTAGAACTATGGAACTATAGAATGAAAAAACTTATATGCTATGTCCAGATTGCCAAAACGGACTAAATCACAAAAAACAGGAGTAAGTGCTGCTGAATTATTCAATTCAGTTTTTAGTGAATTTTGTAATGTTATTCCTGTTCCTCAAGAGAAGGATTTTGGTATTGATTTTACTTGTGAAATTATGAACCAAGAATCTCCTACTGGAAAATTATTTAATGTACAATGTAAAGGCACAGATCAGGTAGAATTTAATAATAATATAATGTCTTTACCAATTAAAGTAGAAACTTTAAACTATTGGCTCATTCAGCCAAATCCAACATTTTTAGTCGTTGTTGATCGTCAAAATGATATTTTTTATTGGTCTTTTCCAAAAGATTTTGTAAATTCACTAAATAAAAATTGGCAAGAGCAAAAGACAGTATCAATACCAGTTCATCGACAAAATTCTATTGATAAAAAAGCGATTAATTTACCATCCGATCTTATAGAAATAATCTACAGAGAAGTTTCACTTGTCACAAAATCGGGCTACTACTCTAAACATACATCTCCTACACTTGCTAATTCTTATCCAACGAAAAATGATAATATTCTTGCTCTAATGCATTACTATTTGGAAGGTAGTCGAATTGCTAACGTTAGAAATGCTTATGGTACTCCAGGAGCAACTGTAGATATTTATCCAGAAACTTTTGGTGGACTAGGACATAGCAAAACAGTTCGAGCTAGAGTTTGGGGGAATTTGAATTTATACGGAGAAGGTGCAATATTACTTCAAATACCAGATGAAAATAACTATATTCTCAGTTATGAAACATTTAGAGAAATGTGTTTTTTACTGAAACATGACTATTCAGATTGTAAACAAATCTATGTGAATCGATGTGGAGTGGCTTATCCAGGGGCAGCTATTTGGGTAAATTCACCAAAAACATCTACTTCAGCAACAGCATGGTATGAAATTTCCGGAGGAAAACTTAAGCTTTTTAGAGTTCAAGGTAAATGGTATGCTATCAGCCTGAATGCACCTAAAACACTTAGTTCAAGCAAGAACGAACATAAAACAGGTAGTTATCTTAGATACGATCCTAGAAAAGAAATACTTTGGCATTATTTTGATTTATTTAATCCTAATTATTCGTTACCTTTAGCAAAATAAAATTATAAAAGTTTATAAAGCAAATCATTTCTACCATAATGAGATTGATTATCATTATTATTATCCTAATGGAAACATAAATGGGGTTATTTAAATTTAACAAGTTATATAGTTTGAACAGCTTCAACCCTGCCGACACCATAAAGCCATAACCAAAAACCCAAACAACTGAACTAAAACAATACTCGGACCACTAGGTAAATCGATCGCCCCAGAAATAACCATTCCCATTACTCCACTGGCAGCACCTATGGCAGCAGCAGTAACTAAAAAAGGGACAAACTGCTGACAAATCAATCTTGAAGTTGCAGCAGGAATAACTAAAAAAGCATTGACCAATAAAATACCAACAGCACGAATAGTTAGAGCGATCGTAATTGCTAAAAGCACGATAAAAAAATAACGATTGCTACTAACAGGTACCCCTTTTACTAAAGCTAAATCGCTATTAAGAGTAAGTAATATTTGCTCTGGTAAACTCATAATTATCCAGACTACAGTTACAGCCAAAAGTAATAATAATAAAATCAAATCCGTATTACTAATGGCTAAAATATCACCAAATAAAATTGATAATAAATTACCCCGATATCCTTTTAAATAATTAAAACCAATTGTACCTAAAGCGATAGAACCCGATAGGGAAATACACAATACTGTATCGCTACCTAAATCAGTTTTGTCAATTAAATAAATTACACCTAAACCAAAAGCAACGGTAAAACCAATTAACGTCCAAGTGGTAGGAAGTTCTAATAAAGCAGCTAAAACCACTCCTAGCATAGCTGAATGTCCCACTGTATCCCCGAATAGGGAGAGACGACGCAGTATTAAAAAGCTGCCTAAAATTCCCCCTAAAATACCAAGCAGTACACCACCTAGTACCGCCCGTTGCATAAAGGGTAAACTAAAAAGACTCAGGGAGTTGACTAGGTTCATGATGATGACAAGTTGGACTAACTAAAGCACCGTATAGGTGCAAGAGATTTTCTGGGGTGAGAGTAGTTTGAGGGGAACCTTGATAAAGTAAGCGACGATTTAAACAAATCACCGAGTCACAATAGCGACTAACTAAATCTAAATCGTGGGAAACTTCCAAAATTGTCCAGTTTTGTTCTTGTTTGAGATTATGGAGTAAAGCAGCAAATTCCATTTCTCCTGTAGCATCTACCCCTGCTAAAGCTTCATCAAGAATTAAAAGACGACGGGGAACAACTAAACAATAAGCTAATAAAACTCGCTTTAATTCCCCTCCGCTCAGAGTGCCAATTTTTTGTTGAGCTTGTTTGCTTAAATGAACTTGTTCCAAAGCTTGGTGGATAATCTCTCGTTGACCTTTACGATCGCACCACCACTTTTTGCTATTTAAGCCTAAACCAACTAATTCTGATACGATTAAAGGGAAAGTTCGCTCAAAGGGAAACTTTTGGGGAATATAACCAATTTCCTGTTTTAATCGCTTTAACCGTTTACCATTACCATCAAACAAGCTAATTTCACCTGACTGCGCTTCAAGCAACCCTAAAATTGATTTAATCAAGGTACTTTTCCCTGCACCATTTGGACCAATAATGGCCGTATGAGTCCCTGGTAATAATTCAAAGGAAACATTATCTACTGCTAGATATTCCCCACGCATTACCGATAAATTTTTGACTTTAACGATGGGTTGGGGAATAGATACGTTTTGGTACATTCAATTCACTAATTTGATTCACAAGATTCGCAGAGAACAAAAAAACTATCACCTATTACTTAATTTTGACACGCTCTTGACAACGCCTCCAAATTACTCCGCATAGCTTGAAAATAATATTGTGGATCGGTTTCTCCTGACTCAAGAGGGTTGATTGCTTCGAGAGATAGATTTAAGTCACTGGATATTTGCTCAATCCGTTTGTCTTCAATTCCTGGTTCAGTGAGTAAAGCTTTAACAGAATGTTCCTTAGCTAGTTGTTGTACCCGTTGGATATCTTGGGGAGTAATGCTATCTTCGGGAATGTGAACTATTGCTTCTTGTTGTAGTCCGTAGCGTCGCGCTAGATAGGGAAAAGCATCGTGAAAAGTAATAAAGTTACAACCTTCAACTGGGGCCAATTTTTCTTTGAATTCATTATCTAGCTGTTCTAGTTGCTGAATGTAAGTATCTGCATTGCTACGATAGCTATCTGCATTACTGGGGTCAATTTCAATTAACCTATCTCTAATATTCGCTACCTGTTGTTGCGCTAAAACAGGATCTAACCAAACGTGAGGATTTCCCTCTGGATGGTGATGTCCATGTCCATGTTCATCATGTTTATGTTCATCATGTCCATGTTCATCATGTTTATGTTCATCATGTTTGTGTTCATCATGTCCATCTTCCCCTTCCATTGCTTCTATTCCTTGACTAGAATCAATTTGCTGAAGTTCAGAATTACCTGCATTGGCAACTAAATCTGATAAAAATGCTTCCATCCCCAAACCGTTTTCTACTAAAACATCTGCTTGTGCTAACAATTTAGCATCTTCTGGGGTCGCTTGATAGTCGTGAACTTCTTTCCCAGGGGAAATCAAAATATCTACTTGTCCAGTATCTCCTACTACAGCTTTAGTAAACAAATGAACGGGTAAAAAAGTAGTTACAATTTTGGGACCAGAACTGGTTTGGGCTGTGGTATCAGAACTTGTTGGGGGAGTTGGGGTTGTACTACAAGCGATCGCACCGAAACAAGTGAAGGTCGCAATTAAAAAGCGTTGTAAATATGCTTTGGGACGAAGGTGATAGATTATGGAGAGATATTGATTACTAGAACTCATAAAGTTTAGTGGATAACTTATTCATTAAAATGATAATCATTATTATACAATGAGAATGATTATCATTATCTTTATTGTTCCACAGTGACACTACTTGATTATATAGACCTAGCGATTATTGGGGCGGGGGTTCAGGCACTAACTTTAACCACCCACCTCTTACAAAAAAGAGCAAAGTATGATCATAAATTTTTAATTTTCGATCCCAGTCAAACTTGGCTGAGTCAATGGCAGCAACAATTTGCAGCACAACAAATTCCTTCTTTGCGATCGCCGGCCGTTCATCATCCTGATCCTAACCCCCATCAATTAAGAACTTTTGCCGAACATCGGCATGATGAATTGTTCCCTCCCTATGATAGACCGGGGACAAAACTATTTAATGATTTCTGTAATGAAGTAATTCGTCGCTGGAAGTTAGCAGATAAGGTTTATCCAGCTAAAGTTATCCAAATTCTACCGATTAAACCTGCTTTGCGTTCCCGATTTCAATTGGTTTTAGACACGGGAGAAACTATTATGACTCGTAGAGTGGTATTGGCTACGGGAAGTGGAAAGATACAGTTTCCTGACTGGGTAGAGAAGATTCCCTCAGATTACCCCTCAGATAGACTGTGTCATTCTCAACAGGTAAATCTCAACCAACTTAACGTAACAGGAGAAAGAATTTTAATTGTTGGTGGTGGCTTAAGTAGCGGACATTTAGCCAAAGGTGCTATCAAACTGGGGGCGACTGTTATGTTAATGACCAGAAAACAGTTACAAGAAAAAATCTTTGATACCGATCCTTGTTGGTTAGGACCAAAATGTCTCAAAGACTTTCACGCTGAAACTGATTGGTTTGTCCGTTATCAGCGAATTCAGCAAGCCCGTAATGGTGGTTCAATAACTCCTGAAATGATGCTGCAATTAAGAAAGGCAGTCTCTGAAGGCACAATGATAATCAATGAATGCTGTCAAGTTAGGACTGCACAATGGCAAAATAATCTCTGGCAGGTTTATTGTGACGACGGAAGCCAACATCAATTTAACCGTATCTGGTTGGCTACTGGTACGAAATTTAGTGCCATAGAACATCCTCTGTTGCAAGATGTAATTGAGGCTTATCCGACAGAAATAGTTAACAGTTTACCGGTACTAGATAAATATTTACGTCTGCCCAAGTCCAACTTTTTTATTATGGGTGGTTTAGCAGCTTTAGAAATTGGTCCTGTTGCCAGAAATATTGCTGGGGCAAGAATGGCTTGTAAAAGTATGGTACCAGCAATTGTTAAACCTAGTTTGGCGATCGGATGATTTTTCAGAATGTATGGAAAAAACTAGCATAGATAGACTTAAATAAGATAAGTGTGACACATCGTCTATAGACACATAGTCTACAAAAAGCTGAAATAGACTTATGAGTCAGACAAAAAAGTTAATTCTTCTAGCTTTAGGAAAACTAATTCAACATAAGAGAAGAGATCGACAACTTTCTCAAGAACAACTGGGATTTCTATCTAATTTGGATCGTACCTACATTTCTGGTGTAGAACGTGGTATCAGAAATCCATCTTTGACGGCTCTTGTTAGTTTAGCTAGTGGCTTGGGTATTACTGTGTCTGAATTACTTAAAGATTTAGAAACAGAAATAGCTAATTTATCAAATGAATAAAGATAACTTAGTGGCAGAAATTTTGTCAAAGTTTAAGCCAAATGCCACACAAAGAAAAGTATTTCAATTACTATCTGACAAACAATGGCATTGTCGTAGCTGTGAAGGAAAAACCATAGCTTCAGAACAGTATGCAGGAGGTGGAGGAATACAAGGTTTACAGAGAGGAACTAAAAACCGTCCTGGATTAGTTATTTCCTCAAAAAATGAATTTTGTTCCGAGTGCCAAAAGACAACTAGATGGGATTGTTGGACAGGAGAAATCAAAACAGCTAATGCTGCTGCTAATATACCAAAAAAGTTAATTCAAAAAATTTTGGATTTCTATTCCTACACAGATGTTATTGAACAAAGAAAAAGAGCAGCACATGAATTAGTCATAGATCATCGTTTTCCTATGGAAAGATGGGACAATGCTGAAAAAAGTCTAAGTACATATATGAGGGATGATGAAATATTGAGAAAATTTCAGTTACTCAAAAAATATAGTTCGGGAAATCAGGTTCTACAGTACATACTATGCTAAGCTATCAGCTAGATGCCAAAACAATAAAGCTCTATTTTTGAAGTTATTTACATTCCTAAAACCAAAACCGCAACGTTTTAAAACTTTCAATCGGTTATTAATT
>JASJEA010000186.1 GCA_030064935.1 Crocosphaera sp.
ATCTCATGAACTAGGAGCATTACTAACTCATTGGTTTGGAGTAACAGAAACTAATTTTGATAATCTTTGGTTACTGGTTATTATTACCAATTTATCAACTTTATTACCATTACCTCTAATTAAGTGGTTGCCTAATTATGATCCTCAAACTCAAGATAAATTGAGGAAAGAAGAGACTATTTATCTAGGTGAAGCTTATGAAGGTCATGCAATAAGAACATTTTCTAGTGATTCTACCATGCCTGATATAATACCAGAATTTGTTACCAACAATCAAAAATAAATTAGTTTTAAATAAGGAGAAATTAATGACAAATTTAATCACTAATCAAGCCGAAAATAAGCCTTATAGTCGTCAAAAATGGCAACAAGGTTATCAATCTCAGCCCAATGAATATGATTATTTTATCGATGATATAGAGGGAAAAATACCCGAACAGTTACAAGGAACTTTATTTAGAAATGGTCCTGGATTATTAGAAGTCCAGGGAACGCCATTAAAGCATCCTTTTGATGGAGATGGGATGATTTCTGCCATTTCTTTTCTCGGTAATGGGAAAGTTCATTTTCGTAATCGTTTTGTTCGTACCGAAGGTTATGTTAAAGAAAAAGCAGCCGGTGAAATGATTTATCGGGGAGTATTTGGAACACAAAAACCTGGGGGATGGTTGAACAATTTTTTAGATATTAATATTAAAAATATTGCCAATACTAATATCATTTATTGGGGTAAAAAATTACTAGCACTTTGGGAGGCGGCTGAACCCTATAGACTCGATCCAAAAACACTGGAAACCATTGGTATTGACTATTTAGATGGTGTATTAAAACCTGGTGATTCTATTTCTGCTCATCCCTGTTTTGATCCTGCTTCTGATTTAGATAATGGTCAACCTTGTTTAGTAAATTACTCTATTAAACCAGGGTTATCGAGTAAAATTACTATCTATGAATTTGCTTTAGATGGTTCATTATTACGTCGTCATTCTCATGTTGTTCCTGGTTTTTCTTTTATCCATGATTTTGCTATTACCTCTCATTATTGTCTCTTGTTACAAAACGCTGTAAGTTTTAATCCTTTTCCTTTTCTTTTTGGATTAAAAGGTGCGGGAGAATGTGTTAGTTTTCATGCTGATAAACAAAGTAAATTGATTATTATTCCGAGGAATAATACTGATGAAAGTATGAAAATTATGCAAACGAATACAGGGTTTGTCTTTCATCATGTCAATGCCTTTGAAGAAGGAGAGAAAATTTATTTAGATTCAATCTGTTATGACTCTCTTCCTCAAGTTCAACCTAATAAAGATTATAAGGAGGTTGATTTTGATGGGTTAGATCCTGGTCAAATTTGGCGGTTTAAAATTGATTTGAAATCCAACAATATCGATAAGGAAATGATAGACAGTCGTTCTTGTGAATTTCCTTATATTAACCCTAATAATGTTGGCAAAAAATACCGCTATTTATTCACATCGACTATTCATGATTCTCACGGCAATGCGCCCTTCCAAGCCATTCAAAAATTAGACTTATCAACAGGCAAGAAACAAGTCCATTCTTTCGCACCGACAGGATATGTAAGCGAACCGATTTTTGTACCGAAACCTAACGCAACCCAAGAAGATCAAGGATGGGTTTTGGTTATGGTATATGACGGAAATAAACACCGTTCTGATATTGTTATTTTAGATAGTGAAAACTTAGATAAAAAACCTTTAGCAACCTTACATCTTAAACACCACATTCCCTATGGTTTGCACGGTAACTGGACATCTGAGGTATTTCTTTAATTACCTAAAACCATAAACTATTATCGGGAATATTTATGACTTTCTACTTTCTCCGTGAGAATTTGGTTTAATACCCCCGCTACAAATTTATTTTAGCGGTCAAAAATTTAGTGGGGGATTGTCACCCACCACTAAATTTTTACTTCTGACTTCATGAAAATAGTCCTGATAAATTAAATCTGTTATTTTCAGGGAAGTTATGCTTCTAATAGAAGCTTATTTTTGGCATCTAACTTACGCTGATATAACTCTTCTAAAAGAAAACTAATTTTCTTAAAGTTATAAGGAAAAGGGGGTTTCATTGGTCGATAATCTAAGGGATGAGGTTCGCCATGACGTAAAACAGCATTAACCATTAAACAGTCTTCTGAACTTAAATTAACCGCTCCATGAGGGACCCCTGGAGGAATAGTAATCACTTGGGGATTATACTCACTTAAGGGGATATAATGATACTTTTTATTGTGGAGGGCGATTAGAATAAAACTCCCTCTGACGACTAATAATTGATCGGTTTGAAAATGATGTACAAATAGTTCATCAATGGTACCACTGGGAACCTCGACTAACATTGTCTCATCACTAGACTGTGGGGTATAAAATTGTGCCATTCCCCCTTGTATTGATTCGAGTTGGTGTAATGATATTCCTTCTCTTAGACTCATATTATTCTTCCTGTTTTCTACTTTTTTCTTTATCTTAACAATTCTTATTGTAAATAGATGTAAAAAAAAATACATAAAGTTGCTAGTATGTGATAATTGTCGAAATTTCAAGTAAATTCCTTCTAATCTAATCTTTTATAGTTAGTAGTTCCAATGATTAAGAGAAATAAACTGGTTAGCCAGAGGAATTGATGCCAGTTCGATATTTTCTATCGCTTTGATAATTTCTTTTCGACTAAGATCCTTTCGATGATCTTGATTTTCATAGATGGCAAAAATTCCAGAGTGAACTGAGTTTTCTAAATGAAGATCCTCAAAGTCTTGGCAATTGAGAGTAAGGAGGATTCTCTGATTTTTCCGAGCATAATTGAGAACGACTTCATCCGGTTCTCCTGATAACCCAACTTCATTGACGGTTAGAACATCGTGATCTGCTTCTTTGAGCATTTTGACAAGCACTTTTGCCAGCGTATCTTCATCAATTAACAACGCGAGGCTCAAGTTGTACTCCTTTTTCTTCTAAATATTTACGTTCCATTTCAGCTTCTTGTTCTAACAAAGCTTGATTTGATTTACAATAATCAATTATTTCAAAAATAGCTTGAAGTGGTAAATCCCAATTCTCTGCTGCTTCAAAAGGAGTATCTTCATTAACAATCATATCAGACCAAACCGTTCTCGCTCTTAGTTTACGTTCCTTAATATAAAGCTGCTTTCGCCACGAATTTGATCGAGGTTCAAGATATTGCCATTGTGTTTTTGTAGGCTGATTTTTCATAGATTGTTAACTCAAATGACTATTCATTCTGTTATTTTAGCAAAAAAGTATTTAGTTTTACAATCAACTGATAACGACTATTAATTGTAATAATTTTCAAGACTAATTAAATTGTTTTTTCATATTCTTTTCCTCTAAAAACCTTAACTCCTGCTTGTATTAGTGTAGTTTTAAATTAATATAACTAATAAATTATCGTAATTTGTTAGTGTTAGATACTCTTAAATTTATTTTAGAGGATAAAAATTTCTTATCTAGCCCAAATATGAACTAAAGATTCGCTTGACCCCCATACATCTCCTGCAAAACTAAAGCCGGATCAAGATATTCTCCCCGATACTTCAAACCCCAATGCAGATGAGGCCCCGTTGTGCGTCCAGTCATTCCCACACGACCAATTCTCGCACCGGAAGGAACATCTTGACCCACCCACAACACTAAACCTCCCTCTCTATCTATCAAATAACGACCTTGGGGACTTTCTTCCACCGTTCCCATGAGGTGACAATAAATATGGGTCCATGATCCTGATTGAATAGTGATCATAGTGCCACAAGCCGTATGATCGGACAAAGCAATAACTTTTCCTCCCCACCAGTTACGCACATAGCTCCCCAAGGGTGCAGCAATATCTAAGCCATAATGAAACTGAGACTGTCCCGTAATCGGAGAGGTGCGATAACCGTATCCAGAGGTGTAGGTTTGGAAATTTTCTACCGGAAAGGAGGCCGTTCCCCAAGCATTACTAGAATTCTTTGCAGGGACGTATTGCCCTTGAGAGGGGACCTGTTGCCACCCATTAACACCTAGAGAAAGCAAGAAGGTAGCGATCGCAACAGAGACTAATTTTTGATTGAGTTTATGTCCAAAAGACTGGAAACGCTGCACCATAACACTACTCACACCGAACCATGGCAAGGCTAAACAACACATATCTGTAGCATGATACCTATTTTTGGTCAAAGTTGCTAATAAGGATCAGAGGGAAAATAACAGTAGTTTTCGAGCATCGGGGGATTCTTCTACAAAGTGAGTTTGGTGTTAGGAGTTAAGAGTTCGGAGTTATATCAAATTCAGATTTCTAGAAAACAAAAACCCGTACAATCCTATTGTTTTTGTCAGCTAGGTGAACTTTTTTTCACCATTTGGTCAACCAATGGTGAACTACACTAAACTATGCAAGTGTAAAGGAAAAAAACCCTTGCTGTTTGAGGAGAATATAATGCGATATCAAACCTTAATTACTTCTGTGGCTACTCTATTTGCCTTTGGCTGTTTTAGCAACGTGCAACCGACACCAGCCAACGATAATAATGATCTGAGTATCATTTCCAACACTGAAACCAGCACTGTGACGGCACAAAAGAACAGTGGAGTAAACTTTATTTGTAGAGAAGGGTATGATGCACAAACAGGTAAAGAACAGTACACCACTTATGCTTGGACTCCTGAAGGAAAACGGGCAATTATTCGTTGGGTAAAGTCTTGGCATAATAGTGGAACTTGGACTCCTCAAACCCGTTGTCAAACCGTCTCCGAGAAGTTTCAAGAAGCTTATAATAACGGTAGTTTGCAGTACATTGCCAATGGTTGGCAAAATAATCAACCTGTGATTTGTACAGCCCGTCAAAAAGGAGGGGATTGCGTAACCACTCTAATGACATTACGAACTGAAGATGATCCTATTGTTGTGACTAAAGATATGGTGGAATTACTCAATGGACGAGGAACAGGAGTCATTAGACATAGTAGTAGTGATGCGAAACTTCAACAATATTATCAAATTGATTTTCAGAAGTTTTTAGAAGTTGCTCCTATTGAGTAATTGATAATTGCTTGATTCTCTTTTCTTGTTTCTTGGTTCCCCATGAACTATTTATTATTATTTCATTGGTTCAAAAGTTTGTATTTTTTAGGAAGAATCAAAACATGAATGGCAAATTGATTAGGTTTTCTTTACTGATAAGTTTGGTAATGAGTAGTAGTCTGTCAGGTATTAATTTAAAAGCTAATGCACAAAAAAAATTGACTTTTATTTGTGCTTCTGGAAGACAAAATAATAAAATTTACCCAACAACTTACGCCATTAAATCACTACAAATTGAAGACAAGAAACCTTTAATTTATTGGCAATATTCCTGGTTTTCAAATAGAAAGATGACCCCTAGAGAAAGGTGTGAAATTGTTTCTAGTCGATTTCAAGAAGCTTACAATAACGAAAGTCTTAGGTTTATTACTAATAGTAAAATCAATGAGCAACCTGTTATTTGTACAACTAAAAAATTAGGAGGAGATTGTGTAACAATTCTCTTAACTTTACGCCAGTCTGATGATTCAATTCAAATTCTTAGACAGTTAAAAGATCGTTTAAGAGGACGAGGTGGTGAGATAATTCGACATAGTTCTAACCCTGACAATATATCAATTTATTATGAAATCGATATAGATAAATTAATTAAAAATTGAAAAAATAGCAGATTGTTTAAAATTCATTCTCAAAATTTATCTGGATTTTAACATTTTCAAGATCAGACAAAATTGATTAAAATAATCTTCAATTTTTCCATCAGTAAATCAAGCAAAAATAATCAGAAACATGAAAAATTTTAACCTCTTAATTCTCAGTTCTTTAATCACTCTTTTAACAGCCCCCGTAGCCTATGCTGTATTATCAGAATCTTCAAAGCCAGATATCAAAAATATCTTAATCAGTCAGGTTGTCAATTCTGAAGAAATTAAGCAAAAAGCTGAAGCCATTACTGTTAAGATTGAATCGAATAATACAGCCGGCTCTGGAGTCATTATTGGCAAAGAAGGGAATACTTATACTGTTATCACCAATGCTCATGTGATTAATAGTAAATTTCCTAATAAAATTATTACTATTGATGGTAAAAACCATGCGTCTAAAATCATTAAAGAAGGAAATTCTTTGGAAGGGAACGACTTAGCCGTTTTAACCTTTACTTCTTCTGATAATTATCAAGTAGCTACCTTAGCTATTAACCCTGAAGTTAACGAAAATAAGCGGATTTATGCAGTGGGATTTCCTGAAGAAACCAATGAATTTTATTTCACTCAGGGAACCATAAAATTACAAGCTCCAAAACCATTCTTAGGAGGTTATCAAATTGGTTATGATATTGATGTTAAACCGGGAATGAGTGGCGGTGCATTATTAAACGAAAAAGGGGAATTAATCGGGGTTAATGGACTCCTGAAAGGGCCTATTTTGAACGAAGCTTATAACTATTTAGATGGTTCCCAACCCTTTCAAGAAAATATTGCGACTTATCGTAAGTTAAGCTTTGCTGTTCCCATTCAAACTTTAGTAGAAGTTGCTCCTAATTTAGCCTTAATTCCTAATCAGTGGAAAACCGGGTTAAATTTAGCAGCTAATGTGGATAATATTGCTCGACAAATTACTATCAGAATTGATCATAAAGATAAGGTAATGGGTTCCGGTGTTATTGTAGGAAAAAAAGGAGATACCTATTATGTATTTACTGCCTGTCATGTTATTTCTGATGCTTATTGTAAGTCAGGAAAAATCAACAAAAATTACACTTTAGTGGCTCCTGATGGTGATAGATATAGCTTGGATTATAACCAGATTATTTTACCTCAAGGACTCGACGCAGCCCTTATAAAATTTAACAGTAAAAAAGCCTATCAAGTCGCCAAGATTGGTAGATATGAAATTCCCAGAAAGGAAAAACAATTAGTCTTTGTTTCTGGTTTTCCTGGTGAATTAAACGGAGTAAGAAAATTTACCGTAGGGTATCGTTTTCAAAGGGATAGGGGGTTAAGTTTAGCCTTTAATACAGATAGTCAAAGTATGAAAGCAAATGTAGATACTTCCGGTTATGAATTATGGTACACCAATCTTAGTAAACCCGGTATGAGTGGGGGCCCTATTTTAGATATTAAAGGTCAAGTAATTGGGATTAATACAGGGCAAGAAGGGGAACAAATAAGCTCAACAGAAGTGCGTCAGTTGGGTTACGCTTTTGGGGTTCCTGCTTCGACTTTGATCGGTTTTGCTCATCAAAAACAGGTCAACTTAAATGATTTTACTATTGTTGATAAAATGCCTGAAGCTTTGAAGGAGCAGGAATTAAAAACTATCCAACAACATCCAGCCTTCATTGTCAAAAAACCCCCAGAAAATAGCAGTCAAAATACTTGGTTAAATTATGGTAATGAATTATGGCGTATCGAACGTTATCAAGAAGCGATCGCAGCTTTTAAAAAGGCTATTAACATCGATCCTAATTTTGCTGAAGCTTATTATGCTTTGGGCTTAGTTTATTCCGAGCAAGCAACACAAACCAACAATGATACTTTAGAAATAGAAGCCATCGCAGCGTTTGAACAGGGAATTTCTTTGAGTCGGAATTGGATTTTGACGGGTCAAATTTGGTATCGAAAGAGTATCAGCCTTAGCAATTTAGAAAAACATCAAGAAGCTTTATTAGCTATCAATCAGGGCATTAAACTGATCGATGATGATGCTAAATTTTATCGTCAACGGGGATTGATTTTAGTGGACTTGAATCATCATGCAGAAGCAAAAGAAGCTTTTACTCAATCTCTAGAAATAGCTGCTTTAGGTTTGACATATTTTGATAGATGTGGCCTTCTAATATTTGATATACATGACTTAGAAGCGGCCCGGGAAGATTGTAGTAAAGCCATTGAATTAGGGTTAATTGAAGGTTACTCGATGCGAGCAATTGCTCAAGCCGCATTAGGTAATGAACAAGCTTCCTTGGCTGATCATAATCAAGCTATAGCATTAGCCCCCAATAGCTTTTATTCCTATATGGTTCGTGCTTTTACCTATGACTTGATGGGGAACAATGAGCAAGCAATCGCAGACTCCACTAAAGCTATTGAATTGAGTCCCAATGATGCTGATTTATATAGCTTTCGGGCTGGTCAATATTTGCAGATGAGAAACTATGGAAAAGCGATCGCAGACTCCACTAAAGCTATTGAATTAGATCCCAGTAATCCTAGTCAATACAGCCAAAGAGGTATGTATTACCGTTTGAATGGTCAATACGATTTAGCCGTCAAAGATTACACCAAAGCCATTGAAATTAAGCCTGATAATGCAGAATATTATCGTCAACGGGGTAGTTATAAATCTCTCTTAGGTGATAGTCAAGGAGCATTAGATGATTATAATCAAGCCATCAAATTGAACCCCAATGATGCCATTGCTTACCAAGGAAGAGGGGACTTATATGTAGTAAACCTTCCAGATTATGAACAAGCAATGACGGATTACAGTCGAGCAATTGCCATTAATCCCCAATATGGAATGGCTTATCAAGCTAGAGGATACTTGCGCAAATACTTATCTGATTTACCAGGAGCATTAGAAGATTATAATCAAGCCATTGCCCTACTAGAAGCTCCCAATCCTGCTATCAGATTCACTTGGGTGGGAATACCTTCGCAAGACTTACTGCCAGAATCTTTTTTTTCTCAACAAGCATCATCTCACCCCTATAGTAGGGTTTACCAATTTAGAGGGACAGTCCGTATGCAATTAAAGGATTATCAAGGAGCATTAGAAGATTACAACGAAGCCATCAGACTTGATCCCAAGGATGGAGATTATTACCTCAGTAGAGGTGATTATTATAGCCAGACTAACCAACCAGAAAAAGCCAAGGCTGATTACCATCAAGCTATAGAAAATTATTCTGTAACCATTAACAATGATCCTAACAATGCTAAAAATTATGGTTTTTATATGAATCGTGCAAAACTTTATCAAAAACTCAACAACCATCAAGCAGCAATTGCTGATTTGAGCAAAGCGATTGAACTTGCACCTTTTAATAAACATCTTTTCTATCTGTTAAGAGGAAATTATTACAGAAAAATGCAAAAGCATGAATCAGCTATAAAAGACTATTCTAAAGCCATTGAAATTGAGCCTCAAAGCATAAACGCATACATATTCAGAGGAGGAATTTATCATAGCTTAGGAAACTATCAAGAAGGAATTAAAGACTTTTCTAAAGTGATTGCATTAAATGAAGAAATAAACAATCGTCAAAACCATGTCGCTTATTTAGTGAGAGGAGGTTTATATCAACAATTGAATAATTATCCAGAAGCAATTAAAGACTTTTCTAATTTCATTAAATTACAACCTGAAAATCATCAAGGTTATTTAAGTCGCTGTCTTGTTTACACTGCTTTAAAAGATTATAATCAGGCCATGAATGATTGTAATCAGGCAATTAAAATTGCTCCCGATAAACCAGAAGTTTATCGAGGAAGTGCTCATCTTAATCGTCGTTTAAATAATTACTCAGTAGCCTTAAAAGATGCTAATAAAATCATTGAAATTGGTCCAGATTTACCTATGGGTTATTGGGTAAGAGGGTTGATATATTGGGCGCAAAATAACCCAACTAAAGCCTTATCTGATTATGAATTAGCATTGAGTAAAAATGATCAATTTGCCCCTGCCATATCCAGTATTGGCTTTATAAAATATGAACAGGGAGAAAAGAAAAAAGCCGTTGAATTATGGCAAAAAGCCATTAATCTTAAAGATGATTTATCCGATACAAAATTAGCTTTAGCTGTGGGATTATACCATCAAGGAAAACCAGAAAAAGCCTTATCTTTAGCCAAAGAAGCACTTAATATGGATCAACGTTTAGAAAATATTAATCATCTTCAAGATAGCCTTTGGGGAGAGCAACTCATTAAAGATACCAAACCCCTTTTGAATAAAATTACCAATCCGTAGGGGCTTAATAGTATTAAGCTCATCTAATAATATTAAACCCCTACAGGATAACGTAGGGTGGGCAAATTCTGAAAATCTTCTCAATTCATAGAGAAATCATCTTTATAGTTAATTCCAATAAAAATGAAACAAAATCAATCTCCCCTCTGATTAGCATTGTGAGCAAGATGCTCACATTCCTCTGTCTCAAACTTATTTGAAA
>JASJEA010000170.1 GCA_030064935.1 Crocosphaera sp.
CAATATCCTGAAAAAACTTTGTATATGATTGGTACAATTGACGAGGCAATGAGGAAGATGAGGAGAAATAATGAATGATGAATCTTAAGGTTTTAATTCCTACAGAAATTTTTGTGGATGCAACTGTCATAAAAGTTGTAGCTGAAGGAGAAAATGGTTCTTTTTGTTTATTACCTCGTCATGTGGATTTTCTATCTGCTTTAGTGCCTGGTATTTTGGCTTATACTTTAGAATCAAACCAGGAGATTTTTTTAGCTATTAATGAAGGTATTTTAGTTAAACAAGGAGATAATATTTTTGTTTCTACCTTGCAAGCTGTCCAAGATGAAAACTTAGAAACCCTACAAGAAACCGTTGAAAAAAAATTTAAAACTTTAGACGAGCGAGAAAAATTAATTAGATCAGCCTTAGCTCAATTTGAAGCCACTATTATTCGTCATTTTCATGATATTTCTATTGCCATTTGTTTGTTTTTTTCCCTCTTCTATAGTCATTGTTGATGATGTTAGGACTTGATCTGGCAATCAGAAATAGAAATTTTTTACCTTACCTATCTTATCTATTCTTAGTTATAATGGGATGAATCAAGCTGGTAAGCTAGAGGGGCTAAATAATCAAAATGTTTACCAGATTTGAGAATAATAGAAAATGAACCTTGATAATCCATAACCCCTATCATAACTTTTTAATAACTTCTATATAGCCATCTTTAAGATCAGGTCAGTAGTTTGATAAACTAAGACAGGATGGTGATGGCTTCTGGATTTCATTGAGTATCAAGAGATGAACAAAAAAAGATGATCCATAGCCTGACTCACCTTGGAATCGCTGAAAATTACCACTCTAAAAAAAGACAAAAGGAGATACAATGATGTTCAATTTTTCTGGAACTAGACCGAAAAATTTAGGTGTTAATAATGGTAAGTTAATGGCTTGTCCTGGTACACCGAATTGCGTAAACAGTCAGAGTTCGGATAACCAATCAAAAATTGATCCCCTTCCCATGATGGCAATTTCTGACTTGAAAAAGATTATTGAGAGTATGGAAAGAACAACCATTATTGAAGCAACCGAGAACTATCTTTATGCAGAATTCCAAACCCCATTAATGGGATTTGTTGACGATGTAGAATTTTATTGTGATACAGATGAAAAAGTCATTCATGTTAGGTCAGCTTCTCGTTTAGGAAAGTCTGATTTAGGACTAAATCGTAAGCGAGTCGAAGAAATTAGAGCTAAACTATTATCTCAAAAATAATCATTATGGTCTAAGAAAATTCCTCAAAAGATAAAACTTAATTAACAATATAATGGCTGAACCCTTCACAATAGGCGGACAAAATGGGTGGTATTATGATCAAGGACATTGGGCTGGTTACTTTCATACCTATGATGATTTTAAAGTAGGTGATTCTGACGGAAAAGCCAGAACTATCCATATTTTCTTGCCAAGGGATTATGAATATACCCGTGAACCATACCCCGTTATTTATATGAATGATGGGGATACTGCTTTTTTTCCTGGGGGTCAGTATTATAAAACCTGGAATATGGGACAACTTTTGACACGATTATATATCACCAATCAAATTTGTCGAGTTATTGTCGTAGCGATTTGTCCAGTTGATCGTAATTATGAATATACTCATGCTCCTATAAAGGGAGGAACATGGGGAGGTTTAGAAGGTTACTCTGACTATGTTGCCCATTCAGTAAAAGGGTTTGTTGATGAGAATTATAGAACTATAAAACTCCCTGAAACTTCAATGGTTTTAGGGTCATCTCATGGAGGTTTAGCTGCGTTTTATACGGTAATTAGACATCCTAAAAAATTTGGTTGTATTGCTGCTTTATCCCCCTCTTTTTGGGTGGGATTAGATTCTATGATCGATCCCTGCTTTTTAAACTTATCAGGAGATTTATTAAGGTCTCTAGAATATTCTGCTTTAATCTTTGCTGGTTTAAAAACCCTAGAAGATCCCCAGTTGCGACCTAAAATTTATTTGGACTGGGGGTTAATTAGAGAAGGAGGGGAACACAACTCGTTTATTGAAGAGAGGGCAACCGCAAGGGGAAGAGAAATGCGGGATTTATTAGTTCAGAAATTTGGCTATCGTCATCAAGAAAATTTATTTGTTGTTGAAGATCCCCAAGGTGAACACGATGAAGCGTCTTGGTCGAGTCGTCTAGAAGGAATCTTACCGCACTTTTTCGGTTGGCCAGTTTTGTTAAAGCAGTGGCAAGAATTATCTCGTTAACCCATGTAGGGGTGAAAATCAATCAGAATATGCCAATGCACGAATTACCGCCCCCTCAAGTTGGGGGCTTGAAGCCTTTTTTTTCGGTCACGGCAACTCAACAGAAGTGGGTTTAGCAATATGAGGCAATCCCCAACCCAACTTTTCCCTTAAAACGCGGAAAAATTCGGGATCTTCTAGACGAATAAAACGAGCAGGATAATGAGACTTTTGCACCTGAATTTTATCTTCTGGTAAGACATAACATCCTCCATTACCATCCACCACTAACACCATGCGGTTAGGGGTTGCTGGGAAAATGCTCACTGGTTCTTTATCAGAAAATACCAGAGAACGAGAAGCCAAAGAATGGGGACAAATAGGGGCTAACTGTAACACCGGAACATCAGGAGTAACGACCGGACCCCCGGCACTCAAAGAATAAGCCGTAGATCCCGTAGGCGTGGATAAAATCAAGCCATCGGCAGCAATATCAACCGGTGCATGGCGACCAATTTTTATCTCAAAATGACACATACTGGTCAAGGGTTCTCGATGAATTACCATTTCATTGAGGGATAATGCCTCCCATATCAATGTCTCTCCACGAAGTAACTGAACCGTCAACATGGTTCGTTCTTCGACCTTGTAATCTCCTACTAAGACTTTATCAATGGCTTCTGACAACTGATTAAGATAAACCTCTGTCAAAAAGCCCATGTGTCCTGTATTAACCGTCAATAGGGGAATCCCACAAGGGGCCAGTTGTCGATAGGCCGACAAAACAGTGCCATCTCCCCCTAAGACAATGGCAAAAACCATCTCTTGATCAAAGTCAGGGGGAATTAAATGATCGATAGGGGTATGACAGACGGGACGTTCGGGATGAGAATAGCCAAGGAGTCCCCCTCGGCCAGTCTCTAAAACAACAGTCCAGCCTTGATCCGTCAGTTGCTCTTGTAACTCTTTAGCGACTTGACAAGCGACGGGTTTGAGATCGTTAAAAATAATGCCGACTTTTGGCACAACAAACTATCCTGGGGCAGCGTTGACTTAAACAGAAGATTTAAAAGGGGTTTTCTTTTTCTTCTTCGATTTGCTCTTTTCGTAATCGATTTCTTTGAGCTTTTTAATAATACGACTAAAATACTCTTGTAAGTAAGATTCTAAAGTAGTCGTTTCCTGAACATCAACCCCTAGGGTTTTGTAAACCTCATCCATTGAGGCATTTAATGGTTTACCACTGGCCAAAACTTCAGCAAACGCTAGGCGGTCAGAAATATTATACGTCCATTGGAAGAAACGAGTAAAGCTACGCAAAAATCTCAGTAGTCCCAAAGGAACACGGGCAATTTTGGCCGGCTTATCTGAGAGTCTCTCACATAGTTGAATGATTTCTTCAGCAGTCCAGGCTTTAGTTCCCACCATAGGATAGGTCTGTTTTTGGGTTTCGGGTACTTCTAGGACACGAATGGTTAATTTAGCCACATCTAGAGTATCCATATAAGCAATCGGGCTACTCTCTCCGGTGATCCAAACCGCTTGGTTATCAAGAGTAGGGACTGCGTATTGACCAATTAAACCCTGCATGAAGCCACAAGGTCGTAAGATGGTATAGTTTAACCCTGACTCTTCTAAAAACTTCTCTGTACAATGTTTAATGTTCATCAAAGGAACGTCAGAGTAATTCTGGGCATTAAGAATGGAGAAGAAAATATAACGGTTAATCCCTGCTTTTTGAGCGGCTTGGATTAGGTTTACTTTTCCATCCCAGTCTATTTCTTTGATAGAAAGGCTATCCGTTGGTCTGGCTGCAGCCGCATCAATAATGGCTTCCATTCCTTCTAAAACACGGGGTAAGGTTTCGGGTTTACAAAAATCCCCCACCATTAGTTCTGCACCCCATTCTTTTAAGAAAGCGGCTTTTCTGGCATTCCTGACTAAACAACGCACTTCATACCCCTCATCTAAGGCACGACGGGCTATCTGTCGCCCTAGTGTCCCTGTTGCGCCAACGATTAATAACTTCATTTATATAAATTTGTAATGTTTCTTAACGTTTCTCTAAGATATTAGCAGAAAGTTACACCGTTTGGGGATTTTCTCTGAGATGGGGATCGATTGGGAATGGAGAATGGAGAATGGAGAATGGAGAATGGAGAATGGAGAATGGAGAATGGAGAATGGAGAATGGAGAATGGAGAATTTAGAATTAGCAGGAAAAATTAATTTTAAATTCTAAATTTTTCTTACTAATGGCAATACAGCTTCATCACTTCATTAATAGGTAAACGGGATTCTACCCCTAACTTCCAAGGTGAAGTATGACCTTTTTCTAAATGTTCAGCAGCCGCACAAGCAATCATAGCTGCATTATCTGTACAGAGGTTTAAAGGAGGGAAATGAACCGTTAAATTGTTTTGTTTGGCCGCTTCTTGAAGATGCTTTCTCAGTCCACTATTCGCTGCAACACCACCGCCAACAGCAATATGGGTTAAGTTATGATCTAAGGCACAAGTAATGGTTTTTTTGGTTAAAGAACGGGCGACAGTTTCTTGAAAACTAGCTGCTAAATCGGCGATCGGTAATTGATTGGGTTCGGCTTGTTTCAGTTTTTCTACTAATCTTAAAACTGCTGTTTTTAAACCACTAAAACTCGAATCATAAGGATGATAACCTCCTTGAGGTAAGGAGATTTTTCCTTCTGGTAAGG
Organism: Crocosphaera sp.; assembly: GCA_030064935.1. GTDB lineage: Bacteria > Cyanobacteriota > Cyanobacteriia > Cyanobacteriales > Microcystaceae > Crocosphaera. The sequence continues at coordinate 4,951 of JASJEA010000170.1, forward strand.
TGAATTTTTTAGGGTTTCCTTTTTGGGCTAATTTATCAATAATCGGTCCTCCTGGATAGCCTAAGTTTAACAATCGTGCCACTTTATCGAAAGCTTCTCCTGCTGCATCATCACGGGTGGTTCCTAACTGTTCATAAATGCCACAATCTTTGACATAAATAAGACTGGTATGACCCCCGGATACTAATAAACATAAAAAAGGAGTATTCCAGTTAGACACACTGAGATATGTGGCATAAATATGACCTTCTAAATGATGAATACCTAAGAAGGGTTTTTGATAAATCATGGCTAAAGTTTTAGCGGCTGTTTCTCCTACCATCAAAGCCCCAATTAATCCTGGTGCAACGGTTGCAGCGACACCATCTATATCATTCCAGGTCAATTTGGCAGTTCTTAAAGCCTCTTCAATACAGGGATTAATGGTGAGGAGATGTTGACGAGAAGCTTCTTCAGGAACCACACCACCATAACGCTTATGTAGATCAATTTGTGAGGCGACAATACTGCTACAAATTTGACGATTATTAACAATGGCTACAGCCGTTTCATCACAACTGGTTTCAATCCCTAGGATGGTTTTCATAGGAGGTTATAGTTTCTGGTTTTACTGTCTTTTCTGATTTTATCTCTTCATTTTTGGTTTGGATAGTCGTAGACTGAGAATTGTGTTGTAACCAGGTTGCTAAATTCTCAGATAGATGAGTTAAGGCGTTAATGAGCTCAGGAGAAATGGTAGGTATAATATCGCTAGAGCTAAGGTGCAAATCTCGTTGGGGAAAAGGAATTTTAATACCTTTTTCTCTGAATTGACTATCAATTTTAAAGTAAAGATCGCTTTTAATTTGAAATTGTTTGTAAGGTTTACTAATCCATACTAATAAATTAAAATCAAGGGAACTATTCCCAAATTCTGTAAAAAAGACCTGAGGGGATGGCATTGATAAGACTTCCGAATGATTTTTGGCTGTTTCGATTAACACTTGTTTAACCAATTCTAAATGAGAACCGTGGGCAACACTAACAGGAATTTTTAAGCGAGAAATGGGACTGGAATGATTCCAATTAATGACTTGTGAATCTAAAAAACGAGAATTAGGTAAAATAACAGAAACTTGATCTAATGTCCTAATTTCTGTACTTCTAACACTAATTCTTTCTACGGTTCCCATTAGTCCATCTACTTCTACAAAATCTCCAACTTGTATGGGACGTTCCAAAATTAATACCAATCCACTGACAAACTCTTTAGCAATTCCCTGAAGTCCTAAACCAATTCCAACCCCTAACACACTGGCAAAAACCGTTAGGGAACTTAAATCTAATCCCCACACTTGTAAGACAACAATGGTTCCCAAAAAAATCAGTGCATAATTAACAATTAAGGCTGTAGTATCTTGGACAGATTTTTTCAGTCCACTTGCACTTAAAAGCCTTGATTTTAAAACACGGCTAACCGTGCGGGTTAAAGTAACTAAACCAACCAATAATCCTGCTAAGATGAAGAAGTCAATAACCGAATACTTTTGATTACCTAAAGGAAAAACATCGGTAACTAAACTGATTTTAAAAAGTTCAATAACTAAATCACTCCAGTGACGAGTTTGAGGAAATAAACGGCTAACATAACTAAGAGCTAAAATCCAAATAACACCTCTAACAATTGTTAATGAAATAAAGAAACTAGCTAACTTTAAATTAAAAGAAGATTCAGATTCACTAGGAGGACTTGTCAAAGGTTGCTCTGAAGGGGATGGATTAAGTTGTATAGAATCCATTTTTGTTTGACTTAAAGGTTTTAAAAAACGTTGCCAAATTACTCCTAATTTCCAGGACAAAACAGCAGCTAAAAAAATAATAATGATAGCTATTAAAACCGCCCTAACAAAGTATTGAGGTGTTTTTTCATAGTTGGATTTACTAATAGCAATTTCTAAGGTATTTTTCCAGTATAAAGCTTGCCCCATTAAACTTTTTCCGATAGGGATATCGTTATAAGTAACGGAGATAAAATAACGTTCATTAAGAGTAATCACAGGAACTTCTCTATTGTTATCAATCTCTACCAAAATCTTTGCTTGACTTTCTTCTATGAGTTTGCTCAAATGATTATTAGCTTCATCTGCTCTTTGTTGGGCTGTATACTGTCCTGATTCACTTACATAAAATAGTGTTCTTCCTTGTAAGATAATAGGGGCTGTTGGCTTTTCTTGTGCTACAATAGGTATCATCATTCCTAGAGCAACCAGAGATATACAAATAATGAACAGCCAGGAGATTAAAGAAATAAAAAAGCGATTTTTGGGGCACAAATAATACATAGAATTTTTATCAGGATAGGATTATATTAAATTGGCCGACTCTAAGATTTAAAGCATCACCTTGAATGAGTTTAGTGATTACTAAATCTTGTTTATTGCGAGGAATACGCTGTAAAATTATATCTTTTTGGTTTAATTCTTGCTCTTCAGCAAAATACAGTTGTGTGATCAATTCGGTTTGTCTTGGGATGGTTATTTTAAAATGAATATGAGGAGGTCTTTTCCAATCATTAGTAACAGGATACCCTCCTGGTTTAATAGTTTTGAAAGTATAGTAACCCTCCGAATTGGTATTCGTCCATCCCCACCCTTGAAAGTTAGGATCAATGGCGGCTTGATTGGGATCATACTCATGATTATAACGCCCTGAATAACAAGCTTGCCAAATTTCTACTTTAGCATTTTTAACTGGTTTATAATTAGCAGTTAAAACTTGACCCCTAATGATTATTTTTTCCCCTAATGCTTGTTTCTTTCTATCTTTTACCCAAGTTAAGTCATTATCTTCATCAAGGGGGAAGATAATGGGATAAAAGGGTCCTTGGGTTTGTTGTGGAGTTATTGTCATTAATGGCCAGGTTAAAAAACCCATGCCTAGCATTTTTCCTTGTTTTAAAATCTGTCTTCTAGTGATACTCATTAGACTTTTACTGAAAGCTTATATGAAGTTATACATGAAAAATAACATGGCTTTATATGTGTTTAATTTAGGTCAGTTACTAACATTCTAGCTGCTTCTTGCGCCGCATCTCTAAAGGGTAATAAAACGAGATCAGAACCGGCATCTTTAAGAATTGCCATCTCCCGTTCTGTATGACTGGTTAAGGCAATTTTACCCTGAAATTTTTGATGTTCTAAAGTATGTAATAAAGTTAGCCCCACTCTTTGTCCTGGTAAGGTACTAATGACCCATTTTGCCTGATTCAAAGGCAGGGTTGCTGCAAATTCAGGATCTTCTGCGTCTCCATAGAAAGCTAATACCCCTTGATTACGCCATTCTCTTACTAATTCAGGATTAAAATCTACCCCTAAAACTTGTACTCCTGATCCTTGTAATGCTTGAATTAAACTACCTCCATACCGTCCTAAACCAAATAAAATAATATCGACACTATAAATATTGGCGTTATCTAATTCTCCTAATTTTTGCTTAGAATGAGGGATTAATTTATCTAAATGAGAGACAAAAGGGGACAGTTTTTCATAGATAATATGAGAGTCCATAATCATATAAGTAGAAACCCCCATGGTAATTAATCCCACTAGAGTAATCAATCCTAAAACATTCTCGTTAATATGTCCTAAATCCATGCCTAAGGCAGCAATAATAAGTGAAAACTCACTGATTTGACTCAAGGATAAACTGGTAATGGTGCTAGTGTATTTTCGATAACCCATACTACTCATTAACACCATGATCATTAATGGTTTGCCAAGTAAAACAAACAGAGATAAAACAATAGCTGATAAAATTTCTTCCCCTAAATAACTAACATTAATATGTATTCCCAAATCGATGAAGAAAAAGAGTAATAAAAAGTCCCGTAAACTAACTAATCTTGCTCCAATTGTCGCCCGATAACTCGTAGAAGCTAAGGCCACACCTGCCACAAAGGCTCCCACTTCTTTACTAAATCCTAAACTGTCTCCCACTGCTGCTAAAGCGATCGCCCAAGAAATAGCAAATATTAATAATAGTTCTGTGGAATAAGCAAGGGAATGGAGTAATTTCGGTAATACATAACGAGTCAAAATTGCGATAACGAATAAAAAGCTTCCTCCCTTTAAAATAACGGAAAAAATTTCTTGCCAGAGGGATTGTTCCGAATTATCGCTAAAGGCAGTTAACAAAATCATAGCTACCACAACCACTAAATCTTGAACAATCAGAACCCCTAAAGCAATACGACCATGCAACGCATCAATTTCCTGTCGATCTGACAATAATTTGACGACGATAATGGTACTCGAAAAGGTTAAACATAAGCCAATATAAAAGGAAGGAATGGGATTAAATCCTAAAAAGGTAGCAATTAAATAACCCAAAATACCCGTGACCAAAATCTGTCCCATTCCAGCAACAATAGCCACAGGTCCAACGGATTGAATTTCATGGGGATCAAGCTTTAAACCGACAACAAATAATAACAAGGCAATGCCTAATTCTGCTAATAACTCCACCTCTTCATTGGCTGACACCAATCTTAAGCCGGCTGGACCTATGAGAATACCAACAATAATAAAGGCCATAATTAAAGGTTGGCGTAACCATAACGCCAACCCACCTAATGCCGTTGCGATCGCTAAAATACAAGCAATTTCTGAAAAAACATTACTAAAACTAAACATAATAATTTCTTTTGATAACGGTTTTTAATCCAATTGTAGAATTAAATTGTCAGAAAACGGGAACAATAAAATAATCCTATCGGGTGATGGGATTATTGTAACCATTGATTAAATTGGAATTAAGAAACAGATGCGAGGAGGTCAATTATGAAAAGGAACTTACTAAACGCCATCTTACTAGCTACCCCCCTCATGTTAGCGACTCCTGTAATAGCAGGAAACCCCACTCATGTGCAGCAATTGCTAGAAACGGGACAATGTCAAGGATGTGACCTTAGCAATGAAGATTTGAGATATGCTCATTTAATTGGTAGTGATCTCAGAGATGCTAACCTTCAAGGGGCTATTTTGATAGAAGCTAACCTGGAAGGGGCCGATTTAACAGGGGCTAATCTCAAAGGGGCGAACCTCTACGGTGCTATGTTAACCAATGCAACCCTTAATGATTCTAATTTGGATAATGTTAATTTGGCTAATGCCATAATTTACGATGCCGATGTAACTGGTGCATCTATGAACAACCTCAACATCCGCAATGCACAAATCTTTAACACCGGTATTGGCGTTGGAGGAGAAGCTCCTAAAATTAGCGAAAAAGTTTTATGAAACTAACAGAACTTCAGGCGACAATAAGGAATACTTCCCTTTCTTATTGTCGCCTATTTTTTTGTTTCATTAGGCGATCTTTAACAACCTGAGTTCGATATAAGGAAACTTGTAGACAACTGACTCAAATCAGCAGCCTCAAACCCTCATTGTCTCGTTTAAAACATGATAA
>JASJEA010000171.1 GCA_030064935.1 Crocosphaera sp.
TGGAGGGGAATTTGGGGAATGTAGGGAGATTGAAGGCTTGAAGTAATTTAAGAAATTATCAACATATATCATATAATCGGATTCTATGTGCAATTAACCGGATTTGATATGACAGGGCAGTTATTTTGTGATATGCATAAGATGAAATTTAGATTATGGGCAATTAGTATCTTCTGCTGTTCTTATACCGCCTATAATAGTTTGAATAATTACACATCGTCTGAGTCCACCATCTGGTGTAGAAATTGTGACAATGAAAGGCACACTATTTTCATCCACTGAACCTGAATAATCAAATGTAACATTTGTAGAGGCAGTAAACGCAGTACAATTTTCATCTGTACATACACCTGAAACTAACTCAACCATTCCTGCTTTAATTTCCCCATTTGCGTTTAAATTTTGCTCAATACCATCAAGACTTACTCTTGGTGGATCTGCAACATTATCAAAATTAACCACCACATTTTCCTTTTTCAACTTTGCTTGACTTTGTGCTTTTTGTAAAGCTTGCAATACCTGACTATTAAAAGTACGAATGCGTTGTCTTGTCATAAAAGCATCCCAGGCAGGGGCTACAATAGCTGATAAAATTCCTATGATTAAAACTACTATTAATACTTCTACTATAGTAAAGCCTGTATTAGAGGAATTACGTTTAGTTAATAATGGCTTTAAATAAATATACACAAATTTTGAAAATTCCATAGCATTTCTCTACTTTATAATATGTCTGAATTCACTTTTTCCATTATGTAAATTCATTAACTGCCCAACAAACTGCGCCCTTCGACTGTAATACTTCCAGTTGGACAATAAGTAGAGTTAGCATTACAGGTAGGAGCATTGTCTTGAATTCGGGCTAAACCATTACCACGAATAAATACTCTTGCCAAAGTCTTAGATGAGTCCACGCAAGCGTAGAAGCCACTATTTGCAGCTCCTATTAACTGTCCACCAGTTCCTGGTACATCACTACCATTCTCTTGAGAAACTGGGAAAATATCTGTGCAATCAAAAGTACCTGCATCTGGATCTGCATCTTCTACTGTACCTTGATAAATGTAATCAACTAGGACATCTGGAGTGTCATTAAAATCACCATCTCGTGTCCATTGATTCATCTTTTGTTGTTGTGCAGGTAATGGATCGTTGTCATCAGTCTCTATTGTAGGATCGCTTACTGGAATTATATCAAATCCTGGGTCTGCTGCTTCTATAACGTAATTGGTATCTGTCAATGGAAGCAAATAATTAACCACTCGATCTCTAAGTTCAAATCTTTCGATTCTAACAGCATTAGACCAGATGTTGTTAGGATTATTTGTGCTAACATAGTAAGCAACTAATGCGTATACATAGGCATCATCTTGTTCACAATTATTACAACCCGGAATAGGTACTATGTTTTCGACAAACTGTCGTTTCCAAAATACTAAAATAGGGGTTCTGTTATCAAATGCAACTTGATTTGCAATACTGGTTATACCAGTATTATTGTAAATATAGACTGCTTGACTCAAATCCTGCTTTATGTAATCAAGCGCTGTCTGAATTTCTTGCTCTGTATTTGCTTTTGCCTCTTCCCGCACATCTCGGTTGAGAATATCTACCACAAAAGTCAACATAGGAACAATTATTAAAAATGAAATAATCGTTCCTACAAGTAGTTCTATCACGGTAAAACCACTTGTCGAGTTGCTTAACTTTTGTAGTTTAGGATTTGACTGGGTTTTTATTAGTAATTTTAGTAAATTGTGCATTTTAAATATATTCCTAATTTCTCCAAATTTATCCCCCTAGAAATTCAGCCCACTATTGACAATCTTCTCCTCCTAAGCGTTCGCAAATATTTTTAAATGAAGCGTTTGTTGGTGATATCTCTGTTACCATTTCTACCACTGGTAACCTACGATTACCAATAGCATTTGTCACCGCAGATTGCTGTGTTCCTCTTTCAGGACAATTTGTTCCTCCGGGACAAAGTGAAGTTTCCTGAAAAGCATCTGCTCTGTAAACTCGTACAAGTAGTTGATAACCAAGACTAGGATCTATTCCACTCGCATCTTGGTGCGAACGTCCCACCTGAATTATCATATCTGTAGGACTGCTGGTTTGGCAGCCTTCTCCATCTCCACCATCAATACAGAACAACTGACGGTCATCAGTACCACAATACTGTCCATCCTTATTTTCACAACCAGGACTGCTACTACTAGGAGCGACAGTTGAATCTGGGTCTCCTGACAGCAAATCAGGAGCATCTATTGCACCAGAGCGCACCCCATCAATATAACTGCTAGCTGCTTGTGACCCCAATTCTATTCGTCTTGCCTGAACGCGAGTACCCACCGACAGAGCAATAACAGGTGCAACTGCACTCATCAGGAAGGCAACCATAATCATTGCTACTAAACCTTCCATAATGGTGTAGCCTGCATTAGGATCAATTTGTTGCCATTTTCGGATTTTTTGTTGAATTTGTTGTTTATTCATAGCTCTCCTTGTTTGATTATATTTTGTCAAATCTTGCAGAAAGTAAGAATAAATTGATGGAAATTTTTCAATATTCACTTCTGCAAGATGTTTATTGATTTTTAGGTATCAATCCTCAGCAAATTAGTTACAATTTTGAGGACGATTTTGATCGTTAACCGCATTTGCACCTCCATCAAGCACTGTAGAACACAATAAAGTTTGTATCCAGTCATCATCTTGACTTACTTCCCGATAATACCTGTCTGGTTCACCACTAGAACTTGGACCGCTCAATTGTTGAGAAAAGTAGTCCGGAGACTGGGAAAGCAAACCTACATCAAATCCCCAGTTACGATTAGGTGGTAGGAAGAATGGAATCCTACCACCCCCGTTATTAATATTATAAGTATTATAGGGAGCGCCAAAACGACTCTCACCTGGATCGGGATTGATTGGATTGGGGGATGTATGTATATAAGGAGCAGTCGCATAAGCACTACGGTTTAATTGCATGAATCCACCGATAATTTGAGTATCTTGCCCATTATTTCGCGACCAGTTTTCTAGGAAGCGTGGTAAGTTTTGTAAACCACCATTAGTTTCTCCATTATTGCCAGTGCGGGGCGGTACGTCACCAGAACCTACTACTAGATTAAATGTTGTATCTCCAGCAGCTTTTTGTAGCCATCCAAGGTTTGTTAGTGCCTTGACTTTATCGGTTGGTAAGTTATCAGAGGTATCTGGCGGTGCGTTCCCTGGTACATTGTATTGTAATACGGGTACTAACAGAGGTTGTTGAACTGTTCCTTCTGTTGGTGCACCTGTTGGATCGGGAACTACTAATGAGTTCAAATAAGCCAAAGGAAAAGTGTTACCATAATTCGCTCCTTGAGTTGGATCGGTAGCATTATTAGAAGTTCTAAACCAAAGAGCGTTTGCAGCTGTTCCAATTCCAAGAGGTTGCCTATAGGGAACCTGTATAACAGTTCCAAAATCTGGAGAAGTAGCAACATTATCTATCCCTAATGGAGTTGCCACACCATTACTTAATACTAAGTTATTATTATTTCGTTCAAATGCTACACGACGTGGATAACGACGGTCATTAGGGTCTAGTGCAGGGCGAGCTGTGGTTCCTGCGCCTAAGATATTACGGGGTAGACCTATTACATTTGCTGCTTGCAATTGTTCATCACCGTCTATAATACCATTGCCGGTATTAGTGCCAGCACCGTTATCAGCACCTACAAACCAATCTCCAGGCTGACAAGAGGATACAGGCAACTTACGACACATCTCCATTACATACTCTGGGAAATTTCCTCGTCGTTGAACAGGTGTCACATAGTTGTTGAAGTAAGAACTATTAACGACAGTATTACTATTATCATCTGAGTAATCAGCATCTGTTATTGGTGTGACAGTAGTTGTACCACCGAGACTGTCGGTTGGGCTTCCAGCATTATAAAATACTGTATTAATTTGAGGAGTTGCATCTGTAAAGTAAGCACCACTGCTCAAACCATTAGTAACAAAATTATTACCATAGAAACCATTTAACATCCGAGCGCCAGCAACAGTAATATCAGCTTCTGGAACTGCTGTTTCTGTATCATCCCCGTTCCCATTCACGTCAAAACGTAAATCTGTTTCATCAACTGTTCCTCCTGGAGCGCCATCAAAGTCATATCCTGTAGTTGTGCTATCAAATACAACCGGAAGATTACCAGCATTATTTCTGAGGTCAAAATCTCCCTCATCACGAAAACCAGGACGAAAACCTAAACCTAGATCGCTATCATCATCAGACAACAATGTGATAGCATCAGCTAGTACAGTTGCCGGACGCCATTCATCCCCTGTGTTACAACCAGAAATTCTTGGGTCTCCAGGACGACAAGCAAAATTCTGATTTATTCCAGTGCGAGTGTAGAAATCACCCCAATCATCATCTAATTCATCATTGAATTCCTCCTCAGAGTGAAGATTAAATTCACCTTGGATATAGACTGGTAAATTACTAACCAAAGTTAAGCCTTTTTCTTTTACAACATCTTCTACACTGTTAACACCATCATCATTTTGACCATCATCATTATCATCATTTCTAGCTAGACGTTCACCATTAATCAACATAATCCCATTAGGACGACGAGTTGGGTCTAATCTATAATCTGTCGGACTGATTAATGCACTACTATCTTCATCAATTGCGCTATTGTCGTCGTTAGGAGTGCGATCGCTCCTGTCTGGTAGAGCATCATCACGAGTAGCATAGATAATACCGCTATATGGCAGTAAATATTCTTCTCCAAGTCCCGTTGATACTTCAGTCGGAATCCCAGTGCCAAAAGTAGTTATCTCTAGATTTCTCATTGCACCCAAATCTAACTGAGTCAAACGAATTTCTAAAGGTTGCCGTTCTTCTATAAACTGATCGTAGTTTGTAGTTAAATCTGCTGACTGAGGATCGTCCAGGGGGCTATTAAGAGTAAAAGTTTCATCCACATCAGTTGTGGTCTTGTCAGCATCTATTGCTTTTATTTGTCTAGCATCCAATAAAGTGACTTCTCTGATGACACCATCATTGATAGTTACTCCAGTAGAAGGAGTCGTTGTAGGATTCAATGTGCCTGCTAATATATCTAGAGAACACAGGGTAGAATCTATAGCTGCTTGCTCTTCTAGTGTCAGATCGTCTGCGGTGCCACCATCTAATCTTTCTAAAGCTCTGCGCAGAGGTTCATTAGCAAATCTACCATTTGGGAAAACCATATTTGCTTGTTGCCCTAGCTCTGGTGGAGTTGTAGTAAATAAACCTGTAGTTGCATCCAAATTAGAATTTGCTGGTCTAAAGTTATTTGTTGGTGGTGGATAAACTACGCCATTATTTGATTTACCATCTGCTGTTGCACCGAATCCTGTATCTGGTAAGGGTTCTAAGTTTGCTGCTGTTGTGCTACTTGTCGGGTCATAGTAACTACTAATACAAGCAATAGGAACTTGTTGGTTATCTGCTGGATCGGCATTCGGGTCAATTGGGTCACTTGCATAGTGATATAGGACTGATGCCCGCATTCTTAGATCCCCTTTAGCATATTGGGGAGTGTTGGGGTCAATGGCAGTTGTTCCTGCAGGAAGAGTAGGTGGCAGTGGAACCCAGGTATTAGCATTATTATTATACACTGTAGCCCCAGGACTAGGAGACATAGGCATAGTATCTGGCCACACAACATCATATTGTTCTACGTCATCAGTTGCCGGGTCGTCTACTGGTGCTTGTGTCCAAGTATCTATTACTGGAGGTGGCAGAAAAGAATTAGTACGTTCATAAACTCCCGCCCCTGTTACTATACGCAAACCACCAATACCATCTAGGGAAGCTTCCGGTACTTGAGCTGCTGCTCTTTCCCAGAACCCATTCCGATCTGAAGAACCGACACTAGGTAATGCTGTTACACGAGCTAGCCGAGTCCGAGGAGCCTCTGTGTCAGTCCATTCCCCTACATCTTGTTGACTACGAATAAATGTAGAACCGTCCCACTGTTTAGCCGGCAAATTATTTCCTACAAGTATGCGATCGCCAAGGAATTGTTCTAGGCGATTATCTTCACCGTTTGGTTCTTGAGCTTGTAGTTGATTTTCATCCAGGTTAAGTCTTGTATTAGTATCTGTTGGAAGTACCCATGCATCGGGTGGTCGGAGTTCATCACCACTGCCTGTTGGAGTCTCAGTAGGATCATAATCAACATTAGCAGCTATTTCTGCAAAAGGTACTTTTCGAGTGCGATCCCGAAAGTAAATTTCTATTTCCTCGCGACGTATTTCATATCTTCTGTCTGCATCTGTAGTTCCTTCATCTTCCATCCTATCATTTATTTTAGTTGTAACTTCCGAAGGATCATTTGCTTCAGATGTTGGTTCTGTCTTCAGCCCAACTTGCTCCCTTACCAGAGCAGCAATTCGTTTTTCGTATGCATCATTGTTGTAAATAGTTGCAAATGAATCCTGACCAACCGAGTCTTGTCCCTCGTTAATTTGAACCGTTGCTACAGGATTCCCAGCACCTTGAAATAAATCTACATCCACATCATTTGTTTCATTACTATTACCGGACATCCCGTTAACAACGTTACCCCCAACAATTATCTTGCTATTTTCTGCTTCGTAAAAGCAAGAACTATTACTACTTACTTGAAATATATGTAAGTCATTACGAAAAGGCGAAACCACTAAATTACTATTTGTTAATATCCTGCCATTAATCCGAAAATCAGGACCGGGAGATATTTCTAAATCATCCCCATATACTACAGCGTTGTTGGTTAGAGGAATTCTTTCCCAGTCTTCTTGATATTCTAGAGCAGCAACACCTGCTGTTCCTGGAAACGCTTCTTCATCGTTACCAGGTTGTGTAATAGGAACAGTTACTGTATAAACAAGGAAACTTTTAATTAACTTACCGTCTGCTTTGTACCAACCAGAGTCTCCTACCAAGCTAGCACTACTACCTAAAGCTCCAGCACATGCTTGATTTTGCAACACTCCTGATGTCATTGGTGGAGTCCTCGCTTCTAGAGGTTTTCTTTCTCTAGTAAATGAAGTTCCGCTACGAGGTGGAGTACGGAAAAAGATACCGTATATTGTGTAACTGTCAGCAATTCCATTGTTGTTTGTATCAACACGAAATCTCCATGCAGTTGTAATTTCTTCATTTGTTTCTAGTTCCGCAATCTCATTAGGATTTGCGGCACTTTCTATGCTGCCATTCTCATCAAGATCGTAAGTTACACTTAAGCGGTCTTCATCCGCAAAAGTATATCTATCTGGTGTAGTAGAAGTTAGAGTTGAGTAAAGAACATCATCTGATGGTGTTTCTCTAGGTAAAGTAGGGTCTTCTTGAAGTAGATACTGAATTTTAGCTCTAGCTCGATCCAGAGCAGGAGTTGCTGCACTGAGAGCTTGCTCGCTAACTCTAACGTTACGAGCTTGTTCGGCGCGATCGAAAGACCGAAGCAATATAGCTACTGTCAGTAATACGACTACTAACATAACCATTGTGACTGTAGGAAGTACAAATCCCGCATTAGCAGCTTTCCCTACAGTTGTTTTTCTCCGGGCAGTAAATCTTGCTAATCCCTTAATTAGTAGTCTCGATTGTTTGCCTATATTTCTGACTATAGTTTTGATATTTTTTTTTATATTATGGTAATACATAGGCTCTTCCCTGGTCTGTCATATTATTGGTATGCTTTCAATACTTACTATTTGATAATTAAGCTATTACTATTGATTTTTCCCATATTTACAAAAAAAAATAACACTGCCATATTAATTTGAATTTCTATCTTCTATTTTAACACCTGATTATGACTGTAGCGATAAATTCAGTGACTATTATCACAACAGGTTAGTGTTTTTAATTACAAATATCTACATCAATTGTACTATGTCTGAAAAAAGAATGTTACCGAATTATTAATTAATTATTAATAATTAATTCTGGTTTAAAGCCTCCCCTTGGATAGGGGAAAAAAAGTGCTCTTGAATTTCCCAATATTCAATCCTCTCGGTTTTAACCTTCTTGTAATTATCAATTATCCATTATCAATTATCAATTAATGAAGAATAGTTTAGGTAAAGAAGAAAAATGGTAAGTTTTATACCTCAGTCAGCAGTTATAGAATTTGATACAAAAAAACAAACCGTTATCATCAATATCTGCGGTTTTATAAGAAACATTTCTCACTCTTAGTATTAGAGTTTTTCAAGGACAAAGTACATATAAACTAATTAACTTTTTCAAGCAAATATCCCTACTTTTATACCACTACTAATTCATTAAATTATTTCCAAATTCTTCAGACTATAGCCAAACTTATTAACTCTCTGCTCAAATCTTGATTCTATATAACTGGCATATAAATTTATAATTTTATTGGTTTTCCACTGATGCCAACGAGCAAAATATTTATCATTTACCTGAGAACTAACTTCAAGATTTAGAGGAAAACTTTCTAAATTTATAAAAGAGTAGATTTGATTTAAAATAACTTGAGGATTCGCTACAAAGTCCTCATATTTAATCGCCAAAATATTCTTGATACTTGCCTTGTCTGAGTCAAATTTTTCGTAGCATCTTAGCCAATGTTCTACTAGAGAATGCAATGGATTTTTACACCATTTCCTAGTTGCATAAGAAACCGCTATAGGGTGTCTGAAAATAATAATAAAAAATGAATTAGGAAATAACTTTTGCAAAAAACGAGTTCTCACCAAATTAGGTGGTGACTTTTCTAATAAACAAGGCTTTTGAATATCCCAATATTTCTCCCACTGATGAAACAGTTTTTCTGCATTAGCTACAGTTGCCAACTCTGAATTTTCATCTAAAAAGGATGCTCTATTAAAACCAAACTTTCCCGCTCCACCATACTTTATTGCTGGATAGTAAACTGACTGTAGATGTTGACCTTCATCTTCCAAAGCTCTAGTATTTTTAAAGCCACTAATTTGAGGATGTTCTCGTAAGCATTTAAACACCAAAGATGTTCCACTTCTGTGTAAACCACCAATAAAAATGAACTTGTAATTTTCCATAGTTTTTATTTTTTTGTAGGTTTTAATACTCCATACTTCTAAAAATTAAAATCTAGATTAAACCCAGAAATACTATCCAATATATATTGCTTCTGAGATTCATCAAATATTTTATTAAATTTATCAGATCCAGATTTTTTAATTTCCTGACTCACTGTTCTTCCCCCTGTTTCTAAACTAAAATATTTAGCTGCTTTCCCATAATCTTCTATCATTCTTTGATCAAATTCTATATTTAGAAAATCACATATTTTTTTGATAATAGCAGGAGTATCTGCAACAAGTTGGTCATAATTCACTAGAATATGATTAGATTTGTGAGAATGCTTCATACTAATTTCTATTGATTCTTTCCACCGTTCTAAACAGCGGTCTATATCCCATGCTCCGTACCATCCTTTAGGATATTTATGACTCACTTCATACAATGAAGCCACCACATCAGAACCATTTCTTAAAAGATGAATCATTCTAGCTTCCGGCAACATTTTTTCTATGTAATCTAAATCAAGTAAATGGTCTGGTGTTTTCTCCAACCACATACTTTTATTTTCCTCTATAGTTAAAATATTTAATACTTTAATAAAGCTGCGAGTGTATAAATCTATAAGTGGAATTTTGGGAAAATATTTTAACATTTCTGGGCGATTAATTTCATCTGTAAAATATTGATTTATATGTGGTTTTAAACGTCGTGAAATTAATCCAAATTTGTATCGCTTAGGTTCGTATTTAGCTACTCCATAGAGGAAAAATTTTGTTTCAGGAAAAGAAGCTATTTCAGGATGGGTTGCTAATAAACTTTGTAATAATGTTGTCCCTGAACGAGGACATCCGAAAAGAAAAATTGGTGCTTGAAGTTTTTGTTTCATCGTAAAAAATTTGGGTAGTTGGAAACCAGCCTGTTTTAACGGCTCGATGAAAACGACTCGGCGGGTTTTAACCCGCAGTCAGAATTTGTGTTATAATTAAGTCCATAGACACGAAGACCTCTGAAGCATAGTGAAAGCCCGATAACTAATGGACGATCCACGTTAAAGGGTGGTTAACCGAAAAGGTAGCCCGGTGCTTGCTAGCACTCTGTTTCCATCCGTTAGTCAGCACGTTGTATCTCAGAGCGAGTGAATCACACCAACCAAAACCTAAAAAGTAGTCTCAATGGTCACCAGACCGGAGAGAGTAGTGGCAATTGGCATCGCCTTGTGGGCTGCTGCTGTATGCGTACTACGGTACGGTACTGGCAATGTGGCCGTTTCGAGTAATGTGGAAATCGTGGTTTTAACCCGATTTA